>DATKRG010000171.1:0-17175 GCA_035532275.1 Streptosporangiaceae bacterium
CAGCGACAGCACGGCGTGGCTCCAGGCGAATGCCAGCAGCCAGCCGGGTCCCGCACCGGGGGCGAGGAACTGCGGCAGCACGGCGAGGTAGAACACCAGCACCTTCGGGTTGGTGATGTTGGACAGGAATCCCTGCCGCCAGCCGGTGAACGCCAGCCCGGGCCCGGGCTGCGGGCCGCTGCCCGGCTCCGGGTACCGGCCCCGGGCGGCCGAGCGGATCGCCTGGATGCCGAGGATGGTGAGGTAGGCGACCCCGGCCCACTTGATCACCTCGAACACCGGCTGCGCCGCCGCGATCAGGGCGCCCAGGCCGGCCGCGGCGGCGGTGCCCTGCACGAGGTTGGAGCTGGCGACTCCCAGCGCCGTCCAGCTGCCCCGGCGGCGGCCCCCGGCGAGCGCGTTCTTGGTCACCACCGCGAAGTCCGGCCCGGGGATCAGGACGAGCACGACGGCGAACACCAGGAACTCGCCATACCGGGACCAGCTCATGGACGCAGACCAACGCCGCCGCGCCGTCTGGCCGCTGCGCCGTTTGGCCCCCCTGCCGCCCGGCCGCTGCGCGGCGGGGCAGCGGTGCGCGAAGATGCCGGGGATCGGAGACCGGTGGGGAACCGGCCTGACCTGGGCCGCTCTGGCAGGTTCAGCCGCTCTGGCAGGTTCAGCCGCTCTTGCGGCGGAAAGAACGCCGGCTGTGGGCAGGCCCGTGCGCGCCGTGGATCTTGCCGGCGTTCTTGCCCTGGCGGGCACCGCCCGCTTCCGCCTCCTTGGCGCGCTTGCGGTCCAGTGCATCGCGGAACTTGCGCTGGGCCTGGTCCGCGGGACTCGCTTCGTCCTGCGAACCCGGGGACCCTGACGCCGTCTCAGCCATCGCGGCCTCCTGCTTGTCCGAGGGATACGTTCCCAGCCTCGCACACCCGGGGCTGCCGGTGCGGCAGCCGGCAGGTGCCGTTGACGGCCGGCCACTCGGGCAGGCAGCATGAGGCCGGACCCCGGACGCGCCTGACGGGAGCGGCCATGACGGACGAGATGATCCGCACCCCCTACGGGGAGATGCCGGCCTATGTCGCGGTTCCTGCGGGCCCGGGCCCCTGGCCGGGCGTGGTGGTCATCCACGACTTCGCCGGGATGAGCCACGACCTGCGCAACCAGGCCGACTGGCTAGCTGGTGAGGGGTATCTGGCCGCAGCGCCTGACCTGTACTACTGGGGGAGCCGGCTGCGCTGCCTGCGGACGATCATGCGCGAGGTGTCGGCCGGGCGCGGCCGGACGTTCGACGACATCGACAGCGTCCGCGGCTGGCTCACCCGGCACGGCCAGTGCACCGGCAGGATCGGCGTGATCGGTTTCTGCATGGGCGGCGGGTACGCGCTGGCGCTGGCCCCGGGACACGGATTCTCGGCGTCGAGCGTCAACTATGGCGGCTGTCCCCGCGACGCGGAGCAGGCCCTGGCCGGCGCCTGCCCGATCGTCGGCAGCTACGGTGGCCGGGACCGCTCGCCGATGGGCCGCAGCGCCGCGCCCCGGCTGGCCCGGGCTCTCACCGCGCTCGGCGTGGACCATGACGTCAAGGTCTACCCGGACGCCGGCCACGGGTTCATCAACGACCCCGACCCGGCGGACGCGACGCCGCTGCTGATCTTCCTGGCGAAGATTTCCGGGACCCGCTTTCACGAGCCGTCCGCACGGGACGCCCGCCGCCGCATCGCCGCCTTCTTCGCCGAGCACCTCACATCCCCACCCAGCTGAACGAGGCCACGTGGCCGGTGTCCCGCCCATCCCCGGTGAGGTTCCGGGGCGGGCCGGCCCGTTCACCCGGCCCTCCGGCGCTGCGGGGCCGTCCAGCCAGATCCAGGTCTCAAGCCGGTTGACCTCGGCCAGGTCCCCGGCCTGCGCCGCCTGGTCGATCATGTCCGCCAGCCGCTGGGTGACCGGATCGAGGTCGGGGTCCGGGGCGCCGCTCACCGCCGGGGCCAGCAGGACCAGGCCCGCCACCCGCTCCGGGGCGGTGAGCGCGGCGTCCAGCGCGATCCCGCCGCCGGCCGAGCTCCCGACCAGCCACGCCTGGTCCGCGCCGGCCTGGTCGAGGACGGCGATGAGGTCATCGAGGTGGGTGAACGGCCCGGGGGACGGCGCGCTCCGGCCAAAGCCACGGCGGTCGTAGGTCACGACCGTGGCCCTGCCCGCCAGTCCGGGGACGACCTCCTGCCAGCTCCGGGAGTCCGCCACCCCCGCGTGCAGCAGCACCGTCACCGGCCCGGGGCCCGGCCAGCGCTCACCCAGGAGGCGGGCGTTGCCCCGCCCGACGGCGATCTGCTCGCTCATGGCCGTCAGTATCGCCAGCGCTGCGGACGGGCGCCACGCCATTTCGCGTTCCGCTTGACGCATGCCCATATAGGAATATGATGATCTCATGGCACGGGCAGCGACGACAGCGGACACGTTCAACGCGGTGGCCGAGCCCCGGCGCCGCCAGATCCTGGATCTGCTCGCCGGCGGCGAACGTCCCGTGAACGACCTGGTGCACCTGCTCGGGCTGGCTCAGCCGCAGGTGTCCAAGCATCTGCGGGTGCTCAGGGAAGTGGGAGCGGTGCAGGTGCGCGGCGACGGGCGGCAGCGGCTCTACCGGCTGAACGGCCACGCGCTCAAGCCCATCCACGACTGGGTGAAGAACTACGAGCGCACCTGGTCGGAACGCTTCGACCGGCTGGATGCCGTACTCGACGAACTCAAGCAGGAGGAGGACGACGATGGTGGCGGGCACGAGTAGCGGGACCGCGACGGTGACACTTCCCGCGGATGACCAGATCCTGATCACGCGGGAGTTCAACGCGCCCCGGCACCTGGTCTACCGGGCATGGACCACACCAGAACTGGTCATGCGCTGGTGGGCCGCGGACCGCGGCACGATGACGATCGCCGAGATCGACCTGCGGGTGGGCGGTGCCTGGCGGTACGTCATGACCGCCAACGGCGGCTTCGAGGTCGCCTTTCACGGCGAGTACCGCGAGATCGTCCCGGATGAGCGGATCGTGTTGACCGAGGTCTTCGAGGCCATGCCGGAAGCGGAGGCGCTGGACACGGTGACGTTCACCGGGGTGGACGGGCGGACGAGGGTCCAGATCCTGGTGCAGCACACCAGCAAGCAGTTCCGGGACGCGCATATCAACTCCGGCATGGAGCTTGGCCTGCAGAAGGCGCTGGACCTGCTGGAGGAGGTCGCTGTCTCGCTCAGCTGACCCCGGTGGCCACCGCGGCAGCGGCGGCCACCGCGTCCGCTGTCGGCGAACCAGTCCCGGTCGCGTCATGACTTGTCAGCGGGCGGCCCCCGTCCTAAGCTGACGATATATCGTGACCGTATCGCGACTGGTTCGCCTGGGGGTGCGGGAATGCCTGCAGCGTGTTCAGCGGCCGGGGACTTCGATCCCCACTTCGTCGAGGTTTTCCGTTCCATGGGCGGCCTGCTGGGCCACATCCACGACGCTATCCGCGAGATGTCCGGCGGGCATGGGCCCGGCTTGCGGGGACCGTGGGACCGGCGCTCCGGGCGGCCAAGGGGCCCCTTCGAGTGGCAGGGTGGCTTCGGCGGGCAGTGGGGGAGCTGGTGGCCCGGCCCGCCTGGCCCGTCCGGCCCGCCACGCGGGCCGAAAGCCGGCCGCGGCGACGTGCGCGCCGCGATCCTGGCCCTGCTCCAGGAGGGCCCGCGCAACGGGTACCAGATCATGTCCGAGATCGAGGAGCGCAGCGGGGGCGCCTGGCGGCCCAGCCCGGGCGCGGTCTACCCGGCCCTGCAGCTGCTCGCTGACGAGGGCCTGGTCGAAGCCGAGGAGTCCGGCGGCCGGCGCACATTCAGCCTCACCGACGCCGGCCGCCGCCATGTCGAGGAGAACCCCGAGATGGCGCGGGCGGCATGGAAGTCCATGACGCCCGGCGAGCCGGGGGAGCTGCCCGGCCTGTTCGTGCAGGCCGCGCGGCTCGGCGGCAGCATCGTGCAGATGGCGCACGCCGGCACGCCCGAGCAGGTCCAGGCCGCCGAGCAGCTGCTGGAGCAGACCCGGCGGCAGATGTACCAGATCCTGGCCAGCGGCGCGCATGGCGATCAGGACGACGAGGAGAGTGCGAGGACCAGCGATGGATGACCGCATGCGCGTTTCCGACGCGGACCGGGACCGCGTCACGGCCCGGCTGCGCGAGCACTTCGCCGAGGGCCGGATCACATCCGACGAGATGGACGAGCGGATCTCCGCGGCGCTGAAGGCGAAGACGGCCGGTGAGCTGCGGCACGTCATGTCCGACCTGCCCGAGCCCGCCGTGGTGCCGCCACGGCCGCAGTACGGCCCGTGGCGAGCCGCGCCACCCTGGATCGCCCGCCGCCGCGGCCCCCGGATCCTGCCGCTGGTCCTGCTGGTCCTGCTGGTGGCTCTGATCGTGCTCGGCGGCGGCTGGCTGGTGGCCGGGTTCTTCAAGGTGATCCTGGTGTTCTGGCTGGTCGCCGTCCTGGCTGGGCTGTTCGTCTCGGCCCGGTTCTACCGGCGGATGCACCGGGGCTTCCCACCCCGCAGGCGGAGCCGTCCGCGCTGGTGACATGCCACTTCCCGCCAGTGCCGCCAGCCGGCCGGGTGCCGTAGCCGCCGCAGCCGGCTACCGCCGGCGGGAGGCGCAGTCCATGCAGGTGGTGGCGACCGGGCGGGCGGCGGCGATCGGCTGGCCGCAGCGCTCGCAGATGCCGTAGGTGCCGTCCGCCAGCCTGCTCATCGCCGCGTCGATCCGGGTGAGGTGCTCGCGGGCCGGCCAGCCGCTCCACGGCGTCAGCGCGTTCGGCGGCCAGCGCCTCGTAGGCACCCACCAGATCCCTCAGATGACCGGCGGGGGTGTGCCGTCGGCGCTGGCGGCGAGCCCGGGATCCCAGGCGCACACCGCGCACGCGTGGCGGAACGCGGACCGGGCGAAGTCCAGCGCCGCTGCCCGCGGGTCCGGGGACGCGCGGACGTCGTCCCAGTCGAGAACGTATTCACCCAGGCTGGAGTCCCAGTGCGCGGCTGCCGGGGCAAGGCCGGCGCCGGCGAACCCGTCCGGCGCCGGATGCGCATAGGCGTAGAACGCCGCCCGGCCGTAACGGCCGTCGCCAGGCCACCAGCCGATGGCGACCTCCTGCGCGTCCATCGCGTTGCGCATGATGAAGTCGTTTGAGGGCGGCTCGGCCGGCGCACCCGAGAACAGGCTCACCGCCAGGTCGAACGAGCCCCACCAGGCGTTCACCTGGGTGGACCGCCCCCGGTACGGGGCGCGGAACTCCGCGAGCACCATGGCCGCCTGGGTCGCGGCGGCGAAATAGTCGCTGACCCGGCCGGCGTCGTAGCGCGCGTGCTCGTCGTCCTCATCCAGCGGCACGGTCCACGAGACCTCCTGCGGCGCCGGGTCGATCTCCACCGGGCCGCCCAGGCCGCGCACCGCCGCCAGCACGTCGCGTGTCACCTGCCCGACCGGCCGGTCGGGGGTGAGCGGGACGCGCCCGGACCGGCCGTCGCTGTGCTGGACAACAGCCTCGTGCGCGTGCAGGTCGAGCGCGGCGACCAGCGACCCGGAACCGTCGGGTGCTGGCAGCGGGGCCGTCTCCCAGCCCCGCGCGGTCAGCCGCAGCGCGGCGTGCTGCAGCTGCGGCTCGGGCGGGGCGAGATTGGCCGCCAGCTTGCCGAGCACCTGGGTGTGGGCGTGCAGCGTGTCGCAGGTCTGCTGCCACCGCTCATACGAACATGCAGGCCAGGCCAGGGACATGCACCCACACTATGAGGTCACCGGCCCGGTACTCAACGTCGCCGCGCGGTCCAGTGCGTCTCCAGGTTGGCGACCAGCGCCGGGCTCAGATGGCAGCGCGCCTGCTCGATGGCGAAGATCGCCATGTACTCGCGGAAGAGGTCGAGCGGCTCCTGGCCGGCCCGCAGCGCGGCCCGGTTGGCGGCCGCGTTCACCAGGCCGGAACTGGTGAGCGCCTCGATCCGGGCCGCGAGCGCCCGGTCCATGTCGCCGGGTTCCACCACCTCGTCGCACAGCATCGCCGCGTCCGGTTCGCCGGCGGTCCACTCCCGGCCGGACAGGATCGCCTGGCGGGCCGCGCGGTCGCCGACGAAACGGGGCAGCCGCAGGTTGGATGCCCCCGGGATGATCCCCTCCTTGCGGGCGGGCAGGAACAGGCGCGATCCCCGGGTCGCGATGACGTGGTCCACGACATGCAGGAGCTGGCAGGCGCCGCCGACGGCGAACCGTTCCACCGCCGCGATCCACAGCTTCTCGATCGTGCCCTCCTGGCCGCCGGCGGCGGCCGCCGGCGCACCGGTGCCGTCCGGGCCGGTGACGGCGATACCGCGGTAGATCTTGTTCACGTATCCGAGGTCGCGTACCAGGAAGAAGAGGAAGCCGAGCCGCCCGTGGTAGAGGTGGGTGAGGTTGAGGCCCGACCCGAAGACCCGCACGCCCGGGTACCGGGGATGGTCCACCACGCCACCGCGGATCACACCGACCTCGATGTCCGGGTCGAGCAGGATCAAGTCCACGGCACATTCGGTCGGGCCGAGCGTCACGTCGTCCTCCGCGTTCAGGTGCCGCGGGTTGCTCAGCTCCAGGATGCCGGCCCGGCCCTGTCGGGTGACGCGGACCGGGCCGAGGTCGGCGCTGCCGGTCGCGCGCAGCTCCGCCAGCCGCTCGGGGGCCTCCGGCAGGGGCCGCAGCATCGCGGCGAGCAGGTGCCGGCCGGGCACGGGCAGGGCCAGCACGTGGGCCACCAGCAGGCCCTGGGCGAGCTCGATCCCGTCCTTGTCCGGCAGCGCACGCGCCCGCTCGGCTTCCATGTCCGCGGGAGCGGGGACCAGGCCGGGGACCAGCGCCGAGACCTCGTTCAGCAAATCCTCGACCCGGAGGGATCTGGTGCAGCCCTGCGTCACCTCGTCGTACAGCCCGGCCGTGTGCGCGCGCAGGAAACTCTCGCGGGCCGCGCCGGTCAGCGCGGCGATCGCGTCGCGTGCGGCCAGCTCGCCGGGCGTGCACCGGGCCGGGCCGGGCAGCCGCCGCCGGAGCGCCTGACCGCGCGTCAGGTATCCCGAGACGGCAGCCGCCGCGGCAGCGAACCTGCCGCGGCCGTCCGGCGCCGACGCCGCCCAGTCGGCCACCTGCGCCGCGGACAGCCCGGCGCGCTGGAGTACCTCAGCTGGAAAGGGAGCGGTGGTCATCCCACCATCATCGCGCCGGCTGCCGGCCGCTCATGGCCGCGCCGCTGCGGCGCAGGTGCCCGGCCGGGGGCGTGGTCAGCGTCCGGCTGGCAGCTGGCCGGGCCGGTCGACGATGGCGCGCACCAGGATGGCGCTGCCGCCCTCCAGTTTCTTGCCGGTGTAGCCGAGGTCGCCCATCCACTGCAGCGTGCGCTTGTTGAAGATCCACTCGTTGCGGTTGCCGTCGCTGGTGAAGGACACGGCCACCCCGTGCTGGCCGCGCACGTCGACGGCGTCGGGGAGCAGGGTCACACCGGGGATCAGCGCCGCCGCGCGGTAGAGCGCGGCGCTCACCTGCGGTGGCGCGATCGACTCGCGCAGCAGGTCACCGATGGTGGTGAAGGCCTCCTGCGCGGGGCCGGTGCCGTGGCCCTTCTCGGTGACGTAGATCAGGTTCAGCAGCTTGTGCGGGTCGGTCGGCAGCGACTGCAGGAACCGGTACGTGGGGTCGTTCAGGGATCCCCGGTTCGGGCAGGGGTCCGCGGTGTCTTGCAGCGTCATGTTGGCCAAGCCGGCCGCGGGCTCGCGGAGCAGCCCGGGCAGGCAGAGGTTGGCCACCGGGATCCAGATCTGGCGCTTGTGCGGTCTGGGCATGGCCGTGCGCGTGTGCATCGGCTGGCAGACCCCGTTCACGATCAGGCAGGCTTGCGACGGCCGCTGCTGGACGAGGCTGGCGATGTACACGTACTGGCTGTCGCGCACCTGGCGTGCGGGCTGCCGGCCGGCGGCGGCCGCGATCTTGTCCAGCAGCTGGACGGCGGCACTCGCCCTGGCCTGGCCGTGGTGACCGGCGTGACCGGCGTGGCCGGGCAGGGTGGCCAGGACGACGACCACGGCAGTGACGGCCGCGGCGCCGCCCACCACCGCGGCGGCCAGGACCGAGGGCCTGCGGCGGCGGGGGCCGGGCGGGGTACTGGGGCCGGCACTGGTGCTGGTGCGGCCGGCCTGGCGCAGTTCGCTCATCATGTGCTCCTTGCGGGTCTGCATGCGGCCGGCAGGCAGGTCCCGTTCCGCCGGGACTGGCAGCAGCCGCGCCAGTTCGGTGATCACAGGCTCCTCGTCCCCGTCGTGGGTGCGGCTGGCTTTCACCGGAACCCCTCCTGCTGTGGCCGGGCCGCGGTCGGGCGGCCACCCTCTTGCTGTCCGGGCCCGCATCCGGGTTCCCGGCCCGCGGCGAGCTCGGCCGCGGCGAGTTTTTGCAGCTTCACGCGGGCGCGGGACAGCCGCGAGCGCACCGTGCCGATGGGCACGCCGAGCGCCTGCGCGGCTGCGGCATAATCGAGCCCGGACCACACGCACAGCGCGAGGACCTCCCGTTCACCGCGGCGCAGCCGGCCCAGGGCCTCATGCACCGCCCGCAGCTGGGCCGTGTCGTCGATCCGGCCGGCCAGATCGTCGGCGAAGTCCGGGACCGCCGATGCCAGCGGCAGGCGGCCCACCGCTGCCTGATGCCGGCGGGCGGCGCGGGCGAGGTTCCTGGTCACATTGACGGCGATGCCGAGCAGCCAGGGCCGCAGCGACTCGCCGGCCGGCCGCACCGTGCCACGCAGCCGCCAGGCTTCCAGGAACGTGAGGGAGACCACCTCTTCGGCGGTCGACCAGTTCCCGGTCACCCGGAAGGCGTGGTTGTAGACCGCCCGGGCGCACTCGTCGAACAGCACGCCGAACGCCTCCGGGTCACCGGCGCGCACACGGGCGCGCAGACTCAGCTCCACACACCTTCCTGTCCGGCGGGGCGGGCTGGTTCCCGCTGTCCCTGACAAGGTTGCGGCCTGCGGCGCGGGTGCGGGGCGTCATCGGAACGGGCGCTGGCGGACCTGATCGGCCGCATCCCGGCCATCGGCCGCCATCTCAGCTGACGCGTGACAGGCGGGACCGGGCCGGGAAGAGGTAAACCGACAACCTTGAGTTGACGAAACGAGCGCGTCAACCTATGGTTGACGCATGACGAACCCTGTGCAGATGACCAACCCCGTCCGGCTCGACGACCTCATCGAGGCGATCAAGAAGGTGCACCCAGACGTGCTCGACCAGCTCTCCGACGCGGTCATCGCCGCTGATCACCTCGGAGACGTGGCGGACCACCTCATCGGCCACTTCGTCGACCAGGCCCGGCGTTCCGGCGCGTCCTGGACCGAGATCGGGCGGAGCATGGGGGTCACCAAGCAGGCGGCGCAGAAGCGTTTCGTCCCCAAGGACCCCGGCCAGCCGTCGGACCTCGATCCCAGCCAGGGATTCAGCAGGTTCACCCCCCGGGCGCGGAACGTGGTGATGGCGGCGCAGAACGAAGCCCAGGCGGCGGGCAACGACCAGATCGTCCCCGGGCATGTGCTGCTCGGGCTGCTGAGCGAGCCGGAAGGGCTCGCCGCGAAGGCCATCATCGCGCAGGGCGTGACGCTGGACAGCGTCCGGCAGGCCGTCACCCCGGGCCTGCCGCCACGGGCGGAAGAGGTGCCGGCGCTCGTCCCGTTCAGCCAGCAAGCGCGCAAGGTGATGGAACTGACCTTCCGCGAAGCCCTGCGGATGGGCCACAACTACATCGGGACCGAGCACATCCTGCTCGCGCTGGCCGAGCTCGAGGACGGCGAGGGCCCGCTCTCGGGCCTCGGCATCGGCAAGGAGGACGCCGAAGCCAGCATCACCGCGGCGCTGGCCGGCATCATCGGTGCCCAGGAGCAGCGGTCACCGGCCGGCCCGGATGGCCAGTAGCGCCGGGCTGGTCACTGGATGGCAGGCCTGCCGGGGTCGGGGTACCCGGCTGCCTGGGCGTGGCGGCGCAGGTCGGTGCGGATGTCCTGGCCCAGCCGGCGGGTCTCCCGGTAGTTGAGCATGGCGCCCGCGGCCGCGCCGGTGAGCAGCGGGCCGAGTGAGAAGGCGCTTCTGCCCGCACGGGCAGCGAGCCGGCGGCGCAGCCGCTGCGCCAGCGGGGATCCCGCGGCGAGCAGGAGCCCGCCGGGAACCATGAACACACCACGGCGGTGCGACCACGCCGCGACATAGGCGGTCATCCGCTCCACGCCGCTGCCGCTCGCGGGCATCCCGTAGGCCTCGTGGAGTTCGGCCACCAGCTTGATCTCGATGCCCACCAGGGCCAGCGTCTCGGCCGCAACCTCGGCCGGGAAGGCGGCCGGCACCGGCAGCACCGCCCACGCCCCCACCCCCGCGCCGACCACCGCCGACGCCCGCGCCGCGCTCTTGATCAGGGCGTCGGCGATCTCCTCGGCGGGCAGTCCCGGGAACTGCTCATGCAGCGCATCAGCGTCCCGCACCCGCAGCCGCGGGGCCATCGCCATGACCTGCCCGGCCAGCCAGCCCGTCCCGAAGCTCACGCCGAGGCGGGCCGCCCGCACCCGGCGGCCGGTCACCCGCGCGCCCGAGCGCACCGCGCCGGCGAACGAGGCCGCCAGCCGCCGCCGCTCGGCCGGCTGGTCCGCCTCGGTGACCTCGGTCGCTAGCTCCGCGGCCTGCTCGGCGATGGCGTCGGCACCGGCCGGCGGCGGCGCGCCCGGCTCGTCTCCCACATCGGTCATGACACAGCACCTACCCGCCTGCACCGGCAATCACCGTCCACACCGGGACATCCCGGGCGTGGTCACCAGTGCGCGATCTGGGGTCAGAAGGGTATGAACGGCAAGCGCGCACCGGAGTGCTCGGCGCGGACCGTGGCGTCCGGCGGCGCCTCCTGCCTGATGACCTCGGCGAGTTCCTGGGCGTCGTCCTCGTTGTTGGTGCCGATGACCAGGAATCTCCAGCGCCGGATGACAGCCCGGCCTTCGCTGCGCAGCTTGTCCGCCAGCGCATCCGCCTCGCGGCGGGAGGGAAGTTCCACCCGGACCTCCCACTGGGCGACTCCGGTCGCCAGGGATTCGGCGGTCTCGGCGTCCTCAAGCCGCTGGTGCTCGGCCTCGCGCTCGGCCTCGGTCTGCGGCATCGCCACGGCGGGGTCTTCCCACTCCTCCTCGATGGGGTGCCAGCGGTGCAGGGTGTACTCCGCGTGGACGCCGTGCTGGGTAAGCACATCGCGGGCTACCCGCTCGGCCTCCCTGGCGGCGATCTCGGTGCCCGCGTACAGGAAGATCTGCGAGTCGCCCACGCTCACGGCGATGCCGCGGCCCAGCAGGCGGTGGACGTCTTCTGCCACCTCCTGCCGGGAGAAGGTGCCCTGTGCCTGCTCGACGTGAGCCGGGTCGGCCGGGGTGATCGTCACGCGCCAGTCATTGCTGTCCGTCACGGCGCGACTTTAGCGCATTCCGGTTCCCCGCCGGCCGGCCGGGACGCCGGGTCAGCCGAGGCTGCCGGGTCAGCCGGGTCAGCCGAGGCTGCCGAGCACGGCTGCGGCTGTCCGCTCGCCGGACCGCACCGCCCCCTCCATCAGGCCGTGCATGGCCGTGGCCCACTCCGACGCGGCCCAGTAGATGTGACCGACCGGCTTGCGGATGGCTGGCCCGTAGCTCGTGAGGGCGCCGGTCGGCAGGTGCCCGATCATGCCGCCGAGCGACCAGGGCTCAGCCGACCAGTCGGTTTCGAGGTAGGCGCTCGGCGAGCGGGCCTTCGGGCCGAGGCGCTTGGACAGTTCCCCGAGCCACGCCTCCCGCCGTTCCGCCGGGGTCAGCGCGGCCAGCCGCAGCGCCTTCGGGCCCACCGCGAAGCTCGTTATCACGCCGGGCGAGGCGTCCCGGGGTGACTGATCGATCGATACCGGAACCGATGACGCTGGCGCCACCGTCTCGCCGGTGAGGCCGTCACCACGCCAGAACGGCTCGTCGTAGCTGATGATCGTCTTGATGATGGCGCCCGGCAGGTAGCGGCGCAGCAGGCTGGCGTGCATGACCGGCAGCGCGGGCTCGAAGTCGATCCTGGCCGCCACCGCCGGGGGAGTGGCGATCACTGCTCGCCGGGCCGTGACCTGGGCGCCGTCGGCTGTGACCTCGACGCTGCCGTTGGCCTGCCGGATGGCCCGGACCGGCCGGGACAGCCGGACCCGGCCGTCGAGAGCGGCCGCCATGCGGGCGGCCATTTCTGGGCTCCCGCCGTCGATCAGGTGGGTTTCGGTCTTCTTGCTGTCCGCGTAGTACCCGAAGCTCCCGCCACCGGCGGCGAGCACCATGCTTCCCAGCAGCGAAACCTCAGCCGGGTCGACGCAGAAGAACGTGCTCATGCCCGCCAGGAGCAGGGCCTGCGCCTTCCTGGACGGCACGTGCAGTGGGTTGCTCACCCACTCGGCGAGTGTCAGCGAGTCGAGTTTGCCTGCCCGGGGCGCCCGCCAGGGCGCATCGATCGGGATGCGCCTGACCATCCGGTCCAGGCGCCACAGGCCAAGTCCCAGCGCCGCCACGTGCCGCAGGCCGAAGCTGGGCACCATGCCCTGGTAGCGGTGCTGGGTGCCGCCGATGTCCAGGAGCACCTCCCCGTCCTCGAACTGCGAGTAGGTGGCCAGTCCCAGCTCCCGGCAGAGGGCGAACATGCGGTCCTGGCCCCGTCCGAGCCAGGTGCCGCCTGCCGAGACGACCGTGCCGTCGGACATCTCCCGGTTCCACACCCGCCCCCCGACGCGGTCGCGTGCTTCGAGCACGATGACGTCGCGGCCGGCGGCAGCCAGCTTCCGCGCGGCGGCCAGTCCAGCGAACCCAGCCCCGATGACGCAGACTTCGGTCTCTTCGGCATTCATGCGCTCATCCCCCCGACCGGCGGCGCTTATCCGGATTGTAGCTATAACGCTACTTTAGGTAGCTGATGCCGCCACAGCCGGCCGGCGGCCATGCCGGAGATGCGGGCGAAGTCGCAGCGTCCCTGCACGCTTAACCGAGGACTAAGGTCCGTAGCGCGGATCAGTTTGTATCGCTAACCTGTTGCCCATGACGACTGAAACGGCATACCCCGGAGATGACCCGCACCGGCTGCTGTCGAACACGCGCGAACTCGCGCAACGGGTGCGCAAGGAACAGCGCGCGACCTGGTTCCCCCTCCTGGTGTTCGCGGCACTGGCCTTCGCCTCCATCCCCGTCCGGCGCTACAGCGGCCACCACCTGGACTGCTGGGCCGTGCCGGGCGGCAGAATCTGCAAGGTCTACTCCGACGCGGACTTCGTGTACTGGCCGATCGCCCTGGTGCTGGCCTACGTGGCAATCGCGGCCTTCTACATCCGCCGGTCCCGGGCCCGGGGCGTCGGGACTCGCGTGCGGCCGTACACCATCGCCGGGATCATCGTCGCGGTGGCGCTGACCGGTGTAGCGCTCTGGGAACTGCACAATCCCCCGGCCGAACAGAACCCGATGGGGCTGACCGGCTTGCCTTACCGGCTGGCCAGCCCGGGGGCTGCCATCGGGCTCGCGCTGCTAGTGCTGGCCTGGGCGGAACGCAACCGCGCCCTGCTCCTGCTGACCCTCGCCTACCTGGCGGCCGTACTAGTGCCCATCACCTTCGGCTGGGTCCAGCACGACCCCCCTTGGTACTCTTACCCGGCCGTCTTCCAGGGCAGTGTGCTGCTGCTCGGCGGCATCGGCTTCGCTCTGGCCCAGCGACCACTCCGGTCACCCGCGCCATGACCGGCCATCCCGCCAACGGGCTCGACGACACCGTCCACCAGCGGGTCCGGCTCGGCATCCTCACCATCGCGCACGAGGCACGGCGAGTCGAGTTCAGCTACCTGCGCAGCAACCTGGAGCTGACCGCAGGGAACCTCTCCCAGCACCTCGGCGTGCTGGAAAGCGCCGGGCTCATCACTATCGAGAAGGGCTACGCCGGCAAACGCGCCCGCACGTGGGTCACCCTCACCAAAGCAGGCCAGGCCGCCCTCGCCGAAGAGATCGCCCAGCTCAAGCTCCTGATCAGCCGCATTGACGGCACGGGCACCCCGGGGAACTGATCGGCCTGGACCCTCGCTGGCCTTCACCGGCCTTCACCGGCCTGCTCCGGTCGGGCCACCAGCGCACCCGGGACACCGAGCACGCATGGGATGCCCTCCAGGACACCCTCCGCCCGTAGCGGCCGGTTCGTTCGGCCGCGCCGGGCGGGACTTCCGGCTCTTCCAGCCTGCCGCCGCCGGCGGCAGGCTGGGGAGCATGGGGCACGAGGCGGGCCGGCATGCTCCTGGCTGAGGATCTGCTGCTCCTGGTCACCGACGACGCCAGCGGCCGGCTGTGTGCTCCCGCGGCCCAGGTCGATGCCGGGCTGGGCGGCGCGAACCTGGTCGAGCTGACGCTGATGAACAAGGTGGACCTATCCGGTGAAGCGGATCAGGGGAAGCCGGGCCGCATCATCGTGCGCGACCCCTCCCCGGCCGGTGACGCCGTCCTCGACGCGGCACTGGGAGTCGTCATCGGGCACGCGGGAAAGAAGCCGTCCACGGTGATCAGGCCACTCGGCAAGAACCTGCGGCGGACGCTGTACGAGCGGCTTGCCGCCACCGGGGTGATTCGCGACGGGCGTGGCAGGGTCCTCGGCGTCTTCCCCGCGCAACGGTGGCCGGCCCTGGATGACAGCCACGAGGTGCAGGTCCGCCAGCAGGTGACCGAGGCTCTGGTGCGGCAGACGGAGCCGGACCCGCGAAGCGCCGCGCTCATTGCCCTCCTGCACGCGCTCAGATGCGAGCACAAGGTCGTCGATCCCCGGCGCTATGGCATGTCCAGGCGGCAGCTCAGGGCGCGTGCTGGGGAGATCGCCACGGGCAACTGGGCATCTGAGGCCGTCCGCAAGGCGATCGACGAGATGATTGCCGCGATCGCCGCCGCCGGCGCCGCCTCGGCCGCCGCGGGCGGCTAGCACCAGCGTCGCGGGTACAACGCTCCTCGCCACTGCCGCGGCAGCCAGCCCCCGGTCGCGCATGAATACGCTTGCTTGCGGGAAGGCCAGATCTTGGCTGAGGAGTCGGTTATGCGCATCTTTTCCAGGTTCGATTCCACCAGGTTCCCGGAGGAGCCGCGCTGGCTGCGCCGCTGGGTGTTCCTCAGGCGCGGGCGCGACGACCCGAAGCTCGACAGGATCAAGCGGGCCGCGGCCGCGGACGTCGCCGAGATGGAGGAAGAAGCCCGCAAGTACTTCCGCCGGGATGGGCCGGGACACCGGGAAGATGATCTGTGAACGGCTGCCCGCCATCGGAGCAGCCGATCATCAGCTGGCGCTGCTGACTGTGAGCTGGCGCCGGTGGAACTCGAAGTGCTGGGTCGGGTAATGGTAGATGTCGGCCAGGCTCATGAAGTCCTTGAAGAAAGGATCCCAGCGGACCGGGTAGTGCATGCCGCGGCGTAGGTGTGCCTCGGTCTCGGCGGCGAGCCGGCGGTGCAGCGCCACGATGACCCGGTCGAACTTCGCCCCCATGCGCTGCCGCCCGATCAGCCGGGCGCCCGCACATGACCCGTAGTAGTTCACCACGTCGAAAGGGCCGGTCAGGGAGCCGAGCAGCCACGCGAACCCTTTGCTGGCACCCGCGGGCAGACGGCCGAACACATGCGCCAGCATCAGCAGCGCCCGGGTGATCAGGTAGCCGAACAGCATGTGGAAGAGCAGCTGCTCGTTGTTCCAGCGAGTGCCGTCGGAGGCGCGGCGCAGATCAGCTTCCGTGGCTGCCCCCAGCAGCCGGTGAAATGCCGCGCGCGCCCCTTCCAGCTCGTCGTGCACGGCCTGCCTGTTCATCACCTCCGCCATGGCCTCATACAAGCACGCCGCGGCCTTATCCGCCCAGATCCGGGCGGACAGCGGCTCACGACTCGCCTCAGAATGCGCGCTTCCCGCTGCCCTGCGCGCCCGCTTGGTAGTTTCGCCAGCACGTAGCAGGGCTGTCGCCGCGAGACACGGGGGAAGCGGTGCCGGTTTCCAGATCGTCCTGGGCTGCCAGGCTCCTTCGCCTGGCTCTGGCCGGGGTATCGGCAGCGGCCATCGCCGGCCTGCCCGGTGCGGCGGCCGCGGCACGCCAGGGGGACGCTGCCGATGCCGCCGGCCCGGGCGGCCCCCTCGACGGGGTCCTCGCGTACCTGCGCAGCCGGGAAGGCGCCGTGCAGGTGGCGCTGTTCAACAAGGCCGACGGCCGGACCTACCTGGTCTCGGACGGGTCGGCCACGCAGTACACGGCGAGCATCGTCAAGGCCGACATCGCGGCCCTGTGGCTCTGGCGTTACCAGTCCCGGCCCGGGACCATCCCGGCCAACCTGCCGTTCTCCATCCGGTACCTGATGCAGAACATGATCACCATGAGCGACAACTCCGCGGCGACGGGACTGTTCTACTTCTCCGGGGGGTGCACCACCCTCACCCTGTTCAACACGCTGATCCCGACCCGGCACACCAAGGTCGGCTGCGAGACGCCGACGTACTACGGGTGGGGCAACACGACGACCACCGCCGCCGACCAGGTGGCGGTCATCGCGACATTCGCCTATCCGAACCGCACGCTGGCAGCCGACGCGAGGGAGTTCGGGCTCCACCTGATGGAGAGCGTGATCCCCAGCCAGCGCTGGGGTGTCAGCTGCGGCCCCTGGGGCACCGTGTGCGAGCCGCCGGACTACGCCCACCCGGTGCCTGGCGTGACCGTCGCACTCAAGAACGGCTGGAAGTTCGTTCCCACCTGCACCCAGCAGGACGAAACCTGCCCGTGGCAGGTCAACAGCATCGGGTGGGTGCAGGGCAAGGGCCGCGACTATGTGCTGGCGGTGCTGGCCACCGACAACCCGGCCGGGCCGGGCACCTTCGGCTTCGACTACGGGATCACCACGATCCAGGGCGTGTCCCAGCGCATCTGGGGCAACCTCGCGCCGCGGTCACCCTGAGCGCCCCGGCCGCGGGCTGGTGCTGGCCCGCGGGCCGGGTGATCATTGAAATATGGCCGCTGCCGCGGACAGCCGGGTGCTTGGCATTGCCACGCTGGCCGCTTGGCTGTTCACCGCGGGTATCGGTGCCTACATGCTGAGCAGGCTCGCCGCCC
>DATKRG010000172.1:0-2638 GCA_035532275.1 Streptosporangiaceae bacterium
TGTCAATGATCACCTTAATTATCCAGGGGCCTGATCACCGGAATTAGCCAGTAGTAGCCCGTCCATTGTGTGTGTTCAGTTTCGGGATTTTCCGCCCCGGTTGGGAGCCCCAGCGGCCCCGGCCGGGGCCGCTGGGGCTCCCAACCGGGGCGCGGCGGCGGCCAGGTGCAGGTCCAACTGATCGAGAGGGGCATCAGGGGGCCTCGCCGGGATCGGTGGGGCGCAAGCGCGGGCGGTAACTCCGGCCCAGCATAGGCACGATGACGGCGCTGTTGAGCAGGCGGTCCAGGAGGCCCTCGGCCAGCACCGGATTGGGGAAGAGCGGATAGAAGTCCTTGGGTTCGCGGTTGGTCGTGAGGATCAGCGCGCCCCGTCGATAGCGGCGGGAGATGATCTCGTAGAGGTCCTCGGCCTGGGCGGTCGTATATTCGCGCATGGCGAAGTCATCCAGGATCAGGAGGTCCGGGGTGAGGTAGCGACGCAGGCGCGCTTGTCCGCTCCCATCGGCGCGACCGCCGGCCAGATCGGCGAGGAGGGCGCTGGTCTTGGTGAACCACACTTTCTGGTAGCGGCGGCAGGCCTGGACGCCCAGGGCTTGGGCCACGAAGCTCTTGCCCACGCCGGTAGGGCCACACAAGAGGACGGCCCCATGGTCGGTGACGAAGCGGCCGGCGGCCAGTTCCCAGATACGCGCCTTGGGAATCTGGGGATTGTAGGCGAAATCGAAGTCCCGGAGGTCACAGCGGTCCTCGAAGCGGGCGGCGTGGATGCGGCGGGCCACCCGCTCGCTTTCGCGGCGGGCCAGTTCATCGTCGAGGAGGAGGGCCAGGAACTCCAGGGGGTCCAGCCCGGTGGCGCGTGCCTCCTCGGCGCGGGCGGCCAGCGTCCCGTGCAACCCGGACAGCTTGAGGTGGCGCAGGCGCGGGTGCAACGCCTCCAGGGTGATCATCGCGCGGCCTCCTCGCCAAAGGCCGCCGGTCCCCGCAGGAAGGCGCCCGTGACCACGGCCGGCGGGGTCGGTTCCGCGTCCTGCTGGTCGAGGTTCCGCTCCAAAATGGCGCGCACGGTGCGAAATCGGCCATCCTCGGCGGCGAGTGCCCGCCCACAGGCCCGCTCCACGCGGGCGCCCAGATAGCGGTCGGCCAGACGGAGGACTGCTTGTGCTTCCCGCAAGCGGGTCAAGGTCGGCTCCTCCAGGAGCTGCGCGACCAGCCGACTGGCGGCGGGGCCCAGGGTCTGGGCCTCCCGCCGGCAGGCCACGGGGTTCAGGGTTAAGAAGATCCGCCCCGCCGTGGGATAGTGCTCCGTTCGGGTCACCCGTCCGCGCTCCCGGCGCGGATGGCTGGTAACCAGGGTGGAACCAGCGTAGATTTCCACCACTCGTTCGCCCAGTCGCACCTCCAGGGTCTGGCGGATATGGGCGTAGGGTACCGAATACCAGGCGCCGCCCGCGCGCAGGTGACAGTCCGCCTGCACCACCCCCGCAGTCCAGCTGACCGCCTCCCAGGGCCGAGCCGGGAGCGGCTGGAGTGCTGCCTGCTCGCCGGCCCGAAAGCGGACCAGCGGGCGCTCCCCGGTCGTCCCATGGATCCGCTCCCCCGCCACCTCCGTGCACCAGGTCCGCGCCGCCGCCCGCCAGGCCGCCAGATCGGCCAGCTCCCGCCCCCGAAAGAAGCTTTCCCGGGCGTACTGGACTCCGCGCTCCACCCGTGGTTTGTCCGTCGGCTGGGCCACCCGCGCCGGGTCCACCAGGAAGCCATAATACCGCGCCAACTCCCCATAGGCTCGATTGCTCCGCGGATCATAGCGGTCGGCGTGACTGATCCCCGCGCTCAAGTTGTCGAGCACCACCCGCTTGGGGACGCCGCCAAAATAGGTGAAGGCCGCCACATGCCCGGCCAGCCAGGCCTGCCCATCCTCGGCCAACACCGGATAGAGAAACTGATGCCGACTATGCGAGAGGGTCATCAAGAAGGCATAGAGCCGGCGCCGGCGCCCCGCCTGCCGGTCCTCCCACAACCCGGCATAAAAGAAATCCACCTGCGCTTCCAGCCCCGGCCGGGGGTCGCCCAATCGCACCGTGGCCCGCGGCCGGCGGGCCAACCGCCCCGGCCAGTGGGCCGCCACGTACCGATAAAACGTCCCCCAACTGGCCGTCAGGCCCTGCTCATCGCAGAGGCGCTGATAGAGGACGCTCACTTGCACCGTGCCCACCCAGGCCTCCAGATAGGCGTGATAGCCCAGCAGACTGGCGCTCACCGCTCCGGGCGGGCGCTGGCGCGCCACCTGCCCCATCGCCTGGACCGTCAGTTCCTCCCACCCCGCCTCGCCGCGCTGCTCCCCACCACGCCGCAGTCCTACCCGTTCCGCCGCCCGCACATACTTGCGCACGGTCGGCCGCGTATACCCCAGTCGCCGGGCAATCCCACTCACCGGTTCTCCCGCGTCCCAGCCCACCAGAATCTCTTTCACATCCGCCACGGTCATCCTCCGTCGTGCCATCGACCACCTCCTGCTCCGCAGGATGGCCGATCACCCGTCTCTTGTGGACCGCGACTGGCTAATTCCCCTGATCAAACTGGATAGCTGACCTGATCACGCCACGCCTTCCTCTGGCAAATTATCATGATCAGCGACA
>DATKRG010000173.1:0-3118 GCA_035532275.1 Streptosporangiaceae bacterium
GGCCCGCGCGATCGCCCGCCAGCTTCTCCAGCCGGTTCCCCGGCGGTACCCGCAGGTCCGCCAGTACCTCCGCGGCGTCCAGCACGGCCAGCTTCCGCCAGGCAGCCCGCTGTAACGGCGGGTCAAGCTTGCGTGACCGCCGCCGGTGCCAGACAGCCTCGGTGTCCTTGTCCCGGAACGACCGCAGCACACACCCCATGATAACGCGACACGTTACTAACGCAACACGTTATCAAGACGGCCCTGAAACCCAGGCCGGATCTGTCACCCCCGCTCCGTATACCCGCCCAGGCCCCCGGAGGCCGGAGTGCCCGAGCCGCCGTTCGGTGTGGCTCCGCCGTTGCCGGCTCGATATGAGAGGCGCCGACCATCACCGCGTTCGAACCGCCCGCCGACGCCACATGAACCAGGCGCGGCAGCGGTCAGACCTGGCCCGTGGTCCGCTGGCCGGCGGTCCTGCCACCGGCCCTCTTGGCCGGCGGGCGCCGCCGCTTATCGCGTATGTAGATGGCGCCCGGCCTGCCGTCGCCCGCGCTGCGGCGCTCCATCTCGAACAGGGTGGTGGCGGCCATCAGATCGCTCAGCTTGGCGTACCCGTAGCTGCGGGAGTCAAAGTCCGGCTGCTGCTTGGTGATGAGGGTGCCGACGTATCCGAGCGCGGCCCAGCCGTCGTCGTCGGAAGCCGCCTCCACGGCATCACGGAGCTGGCTCACCAGCGCAGTGTCGCGCTTGAGTTGCGCGGCAGACCCGCGCGGCACGGCCGCGGGCGCGGTGCCGGCCGGCCCTGCGGCCGCGCCGTCGCGGCGCAGGTTCTCGATGTAGATGAACTTGTCGCAGGCCGCGACGAACGCCTTGGGCGTCTTGCGCTCGCCGAACCCGTACACGGTCAGGCCCGACTCGCGCAGCCGCGCGGCCAGGCGGGTGAAGTCGCTGTCGCTGGAGACCAGGCAGAACCCGTCGAACCGGCCCGAGTACAGCAGGTCCATGGCGTCGATCACCATCGCCGAGTCCGTGGCGTTCTTCCCCGTGGTGTACGCGAACTGCTGTACCGGCTGGATCGACTGGGCGAGCAACCGGTCCTTCCACCCCTTCAGGCTCGTCCCCGTCCAGTCACCGTACGCGCGCTTAACGTGCGCAGTGCCATATCTGGCGACCTCGGCGAGCAGGTCATCGATGATCGCGGGCTGGGCGTTGTCGGCGTCAATCAGTACCGCGAGCCTGGCCGCATTCTCGCTCAACCACTGCCTCCTCCCGCCCTCTCATAGACCTTCGTACCATGCCCGGCTGACGAAGACCCTGACGGTCGGCACATCGCCCCGGTGACCCTGAACGGCGTCAAGAGCGGGCTCCCCGATGCCCAAGCGTCCGCGATCCCAACGCCAGGATCGCCCCGAGCGCGTGGCTCTTCCGCACCCACAGTGTCCCTGACCGACCCCGCTCCCCCGGTGGCCGCACACCTGCCACGGATGGTGACTGCGACTACGAGGGTCTTCGCGCGCAATCCCGCCGATCGGTGCGCCTTGCCGGTCTGGTCGCGGACAGCTGATGCCGCTGCTGAACAGGACGATCTGTGCGCCACCGTGCCAGGGTGCGGGTAGTTGAGTAGCCGTTTCGCGGGCCGGTGAGTACGCGTACTCAGCCGGGCAGGTGGCGGGCGTCCTAGCCTGTTCTGGACGGGCGGGTTCCGGCACGCGGCGCGGCGGTGATGTCCGGGAGGGAGAGGGGCGCGGTGTCCTGGCGGGGTGTGATGCTGGCGGGTTGCCTGATGCTGATGCTCGCGCCGGGGTGCGCCGCATGCGGCGCGCGGGTGTCCTCGGCGGCGGTTCCTCGGCGGGCCGGCCAGCCGTCGGCCTACGTGGCCAACTCCGGGTCGGGCACGGTCACCCCGATCAGGCTCGCTGACGGCAAGGCCGGCCAGCCGATCATCGTCGCGCCAGGGCCGGAGCAGGTCCTGATCAGCCCGGATGGCGCGACGGCCTACGTGGCCGGGCAGCGTGACCGCGGGATCTGGCCGGGCCCGGCGACGCTGACCGTGATCGGCACCGCCTCGAACACCATGATCAAGATCATGACGATGTGCCCGGCCGCCTCGGGCGACATCCCGAAGATGGCGGTCACGCCGGACGGCAAGACCCTGTACTACCTGTGCCCCAGTGCCAACCGCGTGATCCTGGTCCGCACCGCGGCGCTGACCCGGCCCGGCGGTCAACGCCGGGCCCTACCCCGACGCGATCGCGATCACCCCCGACGGGAAGACCGCTTACGTCGCCAACGCCGGCAGCACCACGGTGACCCCGATCGCCACCGCCACCGGCACGCCCGGCACGCCGATCAGGGTCGGCCTGGGCCCGGACGCCATCGCGATCACCCCGGACGGCGACGCAGCGTACGTGGTCACCACGACCGGCAAGGTCGTTTCGATCGCCACCGCCACCAACTCCCCCGGCCGGCCGATTCGCGTGCCCGGCGCCATCACCGTCGCGATCACGCCCGACGGCGCGACCGCCTACGTGCTGAGCAAGCCGAGCCCTGACAGCGAGCAAGGGGCCGTAGTGCCCGTCCGGGTCGCGACCAACACGCCGGGCACGCCCATCAGGGCCGGGCTCAGCCCCGAGCAGATCGTGATCACCCCGGACGGCCAGATGGCCTACGTCACCAACCTCGGGTCCGGGACCGTCACCCCGATCCGGGTCGCGGCCGGCACTGCCGGGGCAGCCATCAAGGTCGGCAAGGCCCCGGCCCACCTGGCAGTCACCCCCGACAGCGCCACCGTCTACGTCGTGAACTCCAACTTCTACGGGCTCCGCTTCCGGTCAGGCCGACTCATCCGGCTGCCCGGATCAGTCACCCCGATCCGCGTGGCCACCGGCACCCCCGGCAAGCCGGTCACGGTCGGCATCGCCCCGCTCGGCATCGCCATAGACCCCTAACCCGCCGGCATACTCACCCGGGCCTGCCCGGCCAGCATGCGCATCACCCCCGGAGCCGGGGCGCACTCCCGAGCCGTTGCGTGCGCCAATCGAGGTCGCGGAGCTTGCCTGGTGCGCCGGGCAGAACGGATATTCTGCGTAGCACCTGACTTTTGTCACGATCATGGATTCCCGCGCAGCCCACGCTG
>DATKRG010000174.1:0-27619 GCA_035532275.1 Streptosporangiaceae bacterium
GGATGCCGGTCATGACGTCGCCGCTGAACGCGCTGGGCCGTTCCGCGGGCCCTGCCACGCTGATCCTGTCCAGCCTGGCCGGCGGGGCCAAACACGGTTACGCGCTGACCAAGGACATCGAGGAGTTCGCGGGGGTGCGGCTGGCGCCCGGCACGCTGTACGAGGCGCTGAGCCGGCTCGAACGGCAGGGGCTGATCGAGGCCCTGGACAGCGACGACCGGCGCCGCCCCTACCAGCTGACCGCGGTCGGCGCCCAGGCGCTGCGTGAGCACCTGGAGGCCCAGCGCACAGTGACCGAGGTGGGCCTGCACCGGCTGGCCGGCCGCTGGGGCACCGCGTGAGCGGCCTGCGGCACCGCGTGAGCGGCCCAGGGCAGGGCGTGAGCGGCGCGGACCCGGCCCGCCGGGCACGGCGGTTGCTGCGCTGGTATCCAGCGCGGTGGCGGGCCCGCTACGGCGAGGAGTTCGCCGAACTGCTCATCGCGGACCTGGCCGAGCGGCCCCGGTCCTGGCGCCGCACCGCCGACGTTGCCCGCAGCGGGCTGCTCGCCCGCCTGGCCGGTGCCGGGCTGGCCGCCCACCCGCTCGACGCGGTGCTGGCAGCCCGGGCCAGCGTGGCCACGCTGGCCTGCTCCTGCGCCGCGTTCCTCACCATCGCGGCAGCCCTGTGGGCACAGCTGACCGTCGGCTGGCAGTGGGCACCGCCGGCCACCCGGGCGACCAGCGTGGCAATGGTGGTGATGTCCGCCGCGATGCTGGTGCTGGCCGTGCTGGCGGTACTGGCCGCCGCGCCCGTGGGCTGGCTGGCGATCCGGGCCGGCCTGGCGGGCAGGTTCCGGCCGCTGCGGCGTCCCGCCCTGCTCATCGCCGCCGGTGCGCTGGTGCTCGTGGTGGGCGGCCACCACTTCGGGAACGGCTGGCCCGGCACCGGCGGCCACTGGTGGCCGCACCAGGGGCTGGTGCCCGGCGGTGTGGCGGCCTTCGGCTGGGCCTGCACTCTCTCGGTGACCTCCTACTGGGCGCATCCGGCCGCGCTAGCGTCCTTCCCCGCCGCCGAGCTGGCCTGGATGGTGCTCAGCCCGGCTGCGATGGCCTGCCTGGTGACCGGCGCCGCGCAACTCCTGCGCCGGCTGGC
Organism: Streptosporangiaceae bacterium; assembly: GCA_035532275.1. Classification (GTDB taxonomy): domain Bacteria; phylum Actinomycetota; class Actinomycetes; order Streptosporangiales; family Streptosporangiaceae; genus UBA9676. The sequence goes on from DATKRG010000174.1 coordinate 1,135, forward strand.
GCTGCCACCCCGGTTGCTGCGTTATGAGGCATGGGTGGGGAGCGCGGCGGGCCTGAGCATGTCCGCCTTCCTCAGCGGGGCGCTGACCTGGGTAATCGTGGGCGGGCCAGGGCCGCGAGGGCTGTTCCACGCCGGCGCGATCGACGGTGCCGGGCTGGTGGTCATGGCACTGGCGCTGGCCACCGGCTGGCTGGCGCTGCTGCGGGCGCACCGGCCGGCGCTGGCCGGGCCCGGCAGGTGAAGGCAGCCGTAGGCGGCGGCTGGACCCGCCGCCGGCTGCTGGGCGCCGGGCTGGGCGGGGCCGCCGCGCTCGCCGCCGCCGGAGCGGCCGGGCTGGAGCTGATCGCCCATGGCGTGCTGCCCGGGCAGCAGACCCTGGACCGGCTCGACGGGGCATGCTCGGTGACCAGCCCGCCGCTGGAGTTCTCCGCGCCGGGGCCGTCGGTGTCCGGCACCTTCTACTCCCGGGCCCGGCGGCAGCCGGTCGGCTACACGATCGCCTACCCACCCGGCCACCGGCCCGGCAGCGAGCTGCCGCTGATCGTGGTGCTGCACGCCTTCGGCGCCGACCACACCCGGTCACTGACCGGGATGTCGCTGGCGCAGGCGCTGGCGCTGCGGGTGACCGGGAGCCCGCTGCCGCCGATGGCCATGGCATCCGCCGACGGTGGCCGCGGGTACTGGAACCCCCATCCGGGCGACGACCCGATGGGGATGCTGACCGGCGAGTTCATCCCGATGTGCCAGCGGCGCGGGCTGGGCAGGCGGGCGATCGGCGCCTTTGGCATCTCCATGGGCGGCTACGGCGCGCTGCTGCTGGCCGAGAAACAGCCCGCCCTGATCCGCGCGGTGGCCGTCATCGGCCCCGCCATCTGGACCAGCTACGGCCAGGCACGGGCGGTCAACCCGGGCGCGTACGCGTCGCCGGCCGCGTTCGCGCGGGCGGACGTGGTCACCCACGCTCCGGCGCTGGCCGGGGTGGCGGTCCGGGTGGCCTGCGGGCTCAGTGACCCGTTCCACCCCGGCGCGCAGGCGCTCGCCCGGGTGCTGCCGGCCGGGGCGGTGGTCGAGCTGTCACCCGGCTGCCATAGCTACCCGTTCTTCGCCGCCCAGGAGCCGCCGTCACTGGCGTTCCTCGGCCGTCACCTGGCGGCTGGCTAGCACGGCTGGTCAGCGCGCGGTTGGCCAGCGCACGGGGACGGCCTCGTACTCCGCCTGGTCCACCCGCCGGGTCAGGTGGCGGAACCGGAGCGTCGAGCCGGGCCACAGGGTCGGGTTGCGCCCAGCCGCGTTGAGGTACCAGCTCACGCAGCCGCCGGTCGCCCAGACCGTGGACGCCATGGCGCGCTCGATCCCGGCGCACCAGCGGTCCTGGGCGTCGGGCCTGGCGTCGAGCGCGGCCGCGCCGGTGCGGTCCAGGGTCCGCAGGTAGTCCACGATGTAGTCCATCTGGGATTCGATCATGTAGATCATCGAGTTGTGGCCAAGGCCCGTGTTCGGCCCGATCACCAGGCACAGGTTGGGGAACCCGGCGATCGTGGTCCCGCGCAGGGCACGCATGTCGTCGCGCCAGGTCTGCGCCAGGCTCACCCCGGCCGATCCGTAGACGCGGCTGGCGATCGGCAGGTCGGTCGCGCGGAACCCGGTGGCGAAGATGATCGCGTCGGCCTCATGCGCCGTCCCGTCCGGGGCGATCAGGGCAGCGCCGTCCACCTTGGCCAGGCCGCCGCTGACGACGGTGACGTTGGGCCGGGTCAGCGCGCGGTAGAAGTCGTTGGACAGCAGGATCCGCTTGCAGCCCATGACGTAGTCCGGGGTCAGCCTGGCGCGCAGGGCCGGGTCAGCGACCGAGCGCTCCAGGTGCGCGACGGCTATCCGCTGAGCCCGTTTCAGCACGCCCGGCCGCCTGACGAACGCCCCGGCCAGCGCCTCCCGGGACAGGTAGATGCCCAGCCGGGCGAGCCGCTGAGCCGGGGGGAACCGCCGGTAGAGCCACTTCTCGGTGGCGGTGATCCGCCGGTCCCGGCGCGGCAGCACCCAGGCCGGGGTGCGCTGGAACAGCACCAGGCGGCCCACCGTGGGCTGGATCCGGGGGGCGATCTGGACCGCCGACGCCCCGGTGCCCACCAGCGCCACCCGCTTGCCCGTCAGGTCGAGGCCGTGGTTCCAGCGCGCCGAGTGGAAGACCTCACCGGGGAAGCCGTCCAGCCCGGGGATGTCAGGCAGGTTTGGCTCGGACAGCGGCCCGGCGGCGGCGATGAGCACGTCGGCGGTCAGATCGCCGCGGCTGGTCTGCAGGTGCCAGCCGGCCGTGGAAGCGTGCCAGCGCGCGCACATAAGCTCGGCCGCGAAACGGATGTGCCCGCGAAGCGCGTACCTGTCCGTGACGGCTTCCAGGTAGTCCCAGATCTCCGGCTGCCGGGAGAAGCTGCGTGACCACTGTGGGTTCGGCGCGAACGAGAACGAGTACAGGTGGGACGGGATGTCGCAGGCGCAGCCGGGATAGGTGTTGTCGCGCCAGGTCCCGCCGACCGCGGCGGCCCGTTCCAGGATGACGAAATCGGTGATGCCCGCCTGCCGCAGCGCGATCCCGGCGCCCAGGCCGCCGAATCCGGCCCCGATGATGGCGACCCGGACGTGCGCGGGCCAGGCGGGTTCGCTCGCGTGCCCGGCTGCGTTGGCCTCGGCGTCGTTGGCCTCGGCTGTGTTGGCCTCGGCTGGCGCGGCGGTCAGCTCGGACGCGAACGGCGGGGTGGAGATGCCGGTGACCCGGTAGCGGTGCCACGGATCCGGCTCGGACAGCTCGCAGGGCGCCGAACCCTCCGGTGTGGTGAGCACGGCTGTCCCCCGCCGGCCGGGCAGCGCACCGGCCAGGCCCTCGTGCGCAGCGACCCGGCCGTACCAGTGGTAGCGGCCGTCGATCGGCTGGAACTGGCCACGCAGCTCGACCTCGGCGGTGAACCGCGCCTGGCCGACTGTGAGTTCGGCCGGCCCGGTGTAGCCGTCCCCATCGCCCGGTGCCGCCATCTGTCCTCCCCTGCTGCCGCCTACCCGGCCGGCCGGGTGAGTGGGTCGTGCGTCACATGCAGCGTGAGGCCGGGTGCCCCCGGCGACGCCGGCAGCGGCTGGTCGGGGTCGGCCGCGATCCCTGCCTCGCGGAGCAGCCCGGCAAGCGCCGCCCAGATCAGCTGGGCCACGTACCCGGTCACATGCGCGCGGCTCATCGAGCGCCGCCGCAGCCACCATTCGCCGGTGGTCTGCACCAGCCCGGTGATGCCGTATGCCCAGGGCTCGGCGGCGCCCGAGTCAAGGCCGAACGCCCGCAGGTAGTCGCCGATCACGGCGGTCAGGGAGGCGGCGATGAACTCCCTGTTCCGCGCGATGGGGTCGGGCCCGGTGCCATCCTGCGGATTCGCGCGGCGGGCCAGCAGCCAGTAGAGGTTCGGGTGCTCATCGATGACGGCGAAATACGCGCCGACGGCATCCTGGACCCGCGCCAGGGCCGGGCTGCCCGCGTTGATCGCCGGGATAAGCCGGTCGCGCAGGATCTGCGAGCCGCGCTCGTCGAGGGCCTGCAGCAGCGCCGCCTTGTCGCTGAAATACCGGTACAGCACCGGCTTGGTGACCCCCGCCTCGGCCGCGACCGCGTCCATCGGCAGGTCCGTGCCCTGGGTTTCCAGCACCCGCAGGGCCGCGTCCACGAACTCGCGCCGCCGCTGCTCCCGGTGCGCGCTCCACCGGTCCCGGCGGGCATCGCGCGGGACGCCGCCGGGGCCGGCCGGGCCGGGTTCGGCGGGCGGGGGGTTGACAGGTATCGCCACGATGTGGACGCTACCAGAAGTAACTGTTCCTTCAAGTTACATATTCGTATGAGTGCGAGGCTCTGAGGACGGGGCTCGGTGTTCGGGGCTCGGTGTTCGAGGCAGGGAGCGGCGATGAGGACCGGCGTATCCGCGCACACGGCTGACCAGGAACGCACCGCTGGCCGGGAACGCAGGGCCGACCGGGAACGCACGGGCGACCGGGAACGCACCGCCGACCGGCTGCTGCGCGCGACCGCAGCCCGTTCCTACGACCCCGACCTCGACATCGACTGGTCCGCCCCGCTGGCGCAGGGGAAGGGGTTCATCCTGGAGCGCCGGTGCTCCCTGTACGGGACCGCGCTGTGGGAGCGGCTGAGCCCGGAGCAGCGCCTCGAACTCGGCAAGCACGAGGCCGCCAGCGTGGCCAGCACCGGGCTCTGGCTGGAGTCGGTGCTGCTGCGCATGCTCGCGAACGTGGTCTACCAGGGCGACCCGGCCAGCAGGCACGTCCAGTACGCGCTGGCCGAGATGGCCGACGAGTGCCGCCATTCGACCATGTTCGCCCGCATGATCGAGCGGATCGGAGCCCCGGTCTACGGCCCCTCACCGGTGATCCGGAAGCTGGGGCAGTGGCTGCCCGCCATGGCACGCGGGCCGGCGATGTGGGGCACGATCTTGATCGGGGAGGAACTCACCGACCGCTACCAGCGTGAGCAGATGGGTGACGAGTCGATCCAGCCGCTGATGCGGATGGTGAACCGGATCCACGTCATGGAGGAGGCCAGGCACATCGGGTTCGCCCGGGCGGAACTGACCCGCAGCCTCGCGGCGATGTCCCGGGCCGAGCTGCCCTACCACCGGCTGCTGCTCGCGCGGACCGGGTTCATCGTGTCCAGAAGCCTGGTCAGCCCCGAGGTCTACCGGTCGGTGGGGCTCGACCCCGGCCAGGCAAAACGGGCCGCCCTGGCGAATCCCTACCACCGGGAGACGATCAGGTTCGGCGGGGAGAAGATCATGCCGTTCCTGGCCGACGCGGGCCTGGTCGGCGCGCCGGCGATGCGGCTGTGGCGCCGGTCCTTCCTGGTCGCCTAGCCCCGGTACCGGCTAGGCAGCGGCCCTGGCCGCGCGGCGGCGGGCCCGGCGGTTGCGGATGCCTTCCCTGATCCGCACCCGGACCAGGATCCACGTCGCATCGACCCCGTCGCCCCAGGTGAGCTTCTTGCCTTCCTCGCGGCTGCGGGCCTTGTAGTAGATCGGCACCTCGTACGGGCGGTGCCCGCGTGCCAGCAGGTGCGCGGTGATCTCGGTGTCCAGCCCGAAGCCCTTCTCCCGGACCGGCAGTTCCCGGAACAGGGCGACGGGCATCAGCTTCAGGCACGTGTGCAGGTCGCTGATCCAGGTGTTGAACAGCGCGTTCGCAGTGAAGGTGTTGACCTTGTTGCCGATGACGAACCAGAAGGAGTGGGCGGTGGAGGCGCCGAAGGTCCGGACCCCGTACGCCACCACGGCGTCGCCGCGCTGCACCGGGGCGAGCAGGTTCAGGATGTCCTCGGGTGAATACTCCAGGTCCGCGTCGAAGACGATCATGTAGTCGCCGCTGGCCAGCGATGCCGCGGTGCGGACGGCCGCGCCCTTGCCGCGGTTCACCGGATGCTCGCCTGCCACCAGCCGCGGGTCGTCGATGCTGGCCAGCACCTCGCTGGTGTTGTCGCGGCTGCCGTCGTTCACAACGACGAGCTCGACCTCACAGGGATAGCTGAGGTCAAGAACCCGCTTGACGGCAAGGCCAACGGTCGCTGCCTCGTTGTAGGCAGGCATCAAGATAGACAGTTTCATGATTCTTCCGCCAGATTAGTCTGGGCCGAAGTCTAATCTGGCGATCTCGCCTGAAAGTGCGGAACACGTAAATTGCCGGAACCCGTAACCCGGGCGGCCACCCCCGGGACGGCCGGAGGCTGCCAGCGGGGCCGGCCACCCGGCCCCGCTGCCGCCTGCTAGCGGCTGACCTGGCACCCGGCGCGGCCCTCTCCGGGCCCGCTGCCCGCTCCCGGCGGACGCCCTCACAACCGGCCGGGCGGCCACGGTCCGCCGCCCGCCGCTGGCCATCCACCGTCCCGGTTAGGGTGCTGCGCCAATCAGTCGGTAAACGCGGACGTTGTGTTTCTGATAGCTAAAGGTAAAGCCGATGTAATGAAGATAAGGGCCGACAAGGGGCATTTGCTTCCAGGCGACCGCCCAGCCCACCCGCAGCCGGTGCGCGTCCTGCCGGGCCGCCCGCAACTGTGCCGGGCTGCAGGCCTTGCCCCACTCGACGGTGACGAGGCAGCCGTAGAACGGGTGCGCCCGGATCGCCGCCACCGACGACGGCGGCACCCAGGAGGTGACCGAGGCAGCCCGGGGATGCCCGTCGGCGGTGGCCATCACCAGTGCCTGCGGTGAAACTTCCCGGCCGTAGAAAGCGACACCGCCACGCAGGCCGAACGGGATATCGACCACGATCGAGCCGGAACGGTCGGCCGCGATCGGGGCGTCAAGCCGGGGGATCGCCGTCGGCACCGACCGGATCGGCGCGTACCCCGAACTGCCCACCTCCAGCACGGCCAGGGCCAGCGCGGCCACCGCCAGCGGGCGGTAACGCCGGACCAGCCACTGCACCCCGTTCCCGGCCAGCAGAGCGGCCGGCAGCAGCCCGAGCAGGGTGAGCCGGTCAGCCTCCCGGAAGGCGTTCAGGCCCGGGATGTGGACGAACCAGGTGTAGGGCATGAGCGCGGACAGGCGGACGCCGTGCCAGAGCACGGGCACGGGTGTGAAGGTGCGACTGCCGATCATCAGCACCGGGCCGAGCGCGAGTACCGCCGCGGCCAGCCACGCCAGGCCGAGCGGCCGGAAGCCGCGCTGGCGCCAGCCCACCACCAGGCCGAGGACCGCGAGCACCGTCAGCATCACGCCGAAGGTGGGCGCGCCCTCCCGCGGGTGCGCGTAATGGTAGAACGAGGCCACTGCGTTCAGGCCGAAGTACGACAGCCGGGGCGAGGGCGCGAACAAGGCGGTGACCGGGGTGCCGAAAGACACGTCCCAGCGGGCTATCGTGTGCGGGTCGACGGCCGCGCCGCCCTGGTGGACCTGCACCGCCATGGCGGCGAGCTGCGGGCTGGCCACCACCGCCGCCACCCCGGCCGCCAGGCCGGTCCGTCCCAGACTGGCCAGCTGGCGGTCCCGGACCAGCCAGTCGGCCAGCACGCCCGCCGCGACCAGTCCGGCCATGACCGCGGATTCCTGGTTGACCAGCACGCTGGCGCCGATCACCACGCCCAGGATGACCGCCTGGCGGACGCCAGGGGTGCGCCGCAGCCGGACGGCGGCTTCCAGGGCCAGCGGCAGGAACAGTGCGCCGGCGGCGATGTTGATGTGGTACCAGTCCTGCCACATCAGCATGGTCGCCAGGCCGTAGAAGGCGCCCGCGGCGATGGCGCCGGCCTGCGAGGACAGCCACAGCCGGGCGGCCCGGTAGGCCGTATAACAGAGCAGGCCGGGCATGATGATCGTGAGGAGGGTGTAGGTGGCGCTCGGGCCGAAGGCCAGCGTCACCGGCGCCATGACGGCCCCCAGCAACGGCATCAGGGTGTCGAAACCAAGCTGCATCCCCACCGGGGCGGCCAGATGGCTGGTGAACCACGGGTTCCCCAGGTGGGTGATCTGGTGGGCCACCCACCAGAACGCCCACACGTAGCTGCTCTGGTCCACGGTGGCGGGCAGCCGCCCCGCCAGGTAGGTGGCCCGCGGCCAGGTCGCCGCCACCCCGGCCAGCAGGTAGCAGGCCAGCAGGCACAGGTGGAAGGCGGCCGATGCGGCGCGCTTCGCCGGAGCGCGTAGCCCGTTTGGTGCCAAGCCCTTGGCGTCTTGGTCTTGGGGGTCCTGGTTCTTGACGTCCTGGTCCGCGCCCGGCTTGGGTGCCCGCATCGTGGGTGGCTCAGCCACCACATTCTCCTCACTTCTCGCACGCCAGCGGCTCAGCCCGGCCGGCCGCCAGGGGCCGACGGTACCACTTGCCGGGAATCGGTCCAGACGAGGTGTTGGGGTGGACTAGTCTCCGCATCCGTGAGCCAGCAGGAAGACAACGGCCCGGCTAGGCCGGCCGCCAGCCCCGCAGCCACCCTCGCCGCGCACGGGGCTGACGAGCGGGAGACGGGCGGGCAGGGAACGGGCAGGCCGGGAACGGGCGAGCCGGGAACGGGCGAGCCGGAGCTGCGGCGCGCGGCCCGTCCCTGGCTGCGCGAAGCGGCGGTGCTGGCCGGCTTCCTCGCCGCCGGCATCGCGGCGACCTGGCCGCGGGCCGCCTACCTCACCGGCCGCGTGCCGCTGGGAACCGACCAGGCGCAGTACGTCTGGAACATGTGGTGGGTCGCCCACCAGGTCACCCACCTGGGGAACCCGTGGTTCACGACGTACATGGCGGCCCCGGTCGGCATCCAGCTGGGGTTCGACACCCTGACCCCCCTGCTCGGCGTGGTGATGACGCCGGTCACGCTGGTCTTCGGGCCGTCGGCGTCGTACACCCTGCTGTCCATCGTCATGCCCGGGCTGGCCTGCTACGCCATGTACCGGGCGGCGCGGCTGTGGCTGGCGTCGCGGCTGGGCGCCATCGCCGCCGGGGCCTTCTTCGGGCTGTCGGGGATGGTGACCTTCCAGGCCTGGTACCACCTGCACACCGCCGCGGGCTGTGTGTTCCTGCCGCTGGCCCTGGAGACCGCCGTCCGGCTGCGGCGCGGCCCCACCATCGGCCGCGGGGTGGTGCTGGGCGTGGTGCTCGGCGCGTCGATGCTGGTGGACCAGGAATTCTCGATCCTGGCGGTGATCGTCGCGGCGCTGGTGCTCATCCCGTGGCTGGTCCGCCGGCACGGGCCGGCGGAACTCCGTGCCGCCGGGACCGGCGCGGCGACCGCGCTGGTGATCGCCGGCCCGCAGCTCATCGCGATGGCACAGCAGGCGGCCGGTGGCGGGCACCGGGCACCGTCGGTGACCGAGTACGTGAAGTTCGCGGCCGAACTGCCCGGCCTGTTCGCGCCGTCGACCCGGCTGGCCAGGTACGGGTGGACCGGCGTGAACTCCATCTATCTCCAGCACACGCCCACCGAATCGCTGGCCACGTTCGGCCTGGTGCTGACCCTGCTGGCGGCGCTCGGCCTGGCGGTGAGCTGGCGCCGGCGCGGCGGCCGGCTGCTCGGGCTGCTGTGGCTGGGCAGCGCCGCGCTGGCGCTGGGGCCCACCCTGTACATCCGCGGCCACCAGTTCGTGCCGCTGGCCCAGCGCTGGCACGGGCTCGACGTCTCGCTGCTGATGCCCTACACCTGGCTCATCCGGCTGCCGGGGCTGTCCTCCTTCCGGGAGGCCGACCGGCTCGCCTTCCTCGGGCTCATCGGCGCCGCCCTGCTGGCCGGGGCGGCGGTGGAGTGGCTGCGGCGGCACGCCCGGCCCGCCCTGCCGGTCCTGGCCGCGGTGGCCCTGCTGGCCGCACTGGAGGCGGGCTGGGCGGGATTCCCGAACCAGGCCACGATGCCGACCACCCTGGCCGCGGTGGACCGGCCGATCGCCGCCGACCACAGCGGCTCGGTGGTGGTGGACGTGGAGTTCGGCATCCACGGCATCCCGCTCTACGGCAAGCGCATCTCACCGCTGGCGCTGGTGCTCGCCACCGCCGACGGGCACCCCCGGGCCGTCTCCTACACGGCCTGGACCCCGCGTAAGACGATCACCGGCATCAGCGGTCACGCCTTCTACGCGGGCCTGGTCGCGGCCCGGCTGGGCCAGCCGATCACCCCCGCCCAGATCGCCGCCGCCCAGCAGGACCTGCGGACCCTGCATGTCGGCTGGGTGCTGGTGTGGCTGCCGCGCTGGATGCTGGCGGGGCTGCAGGGCACGCCGCACGCGCACCACTTCAACTACGGCGCGATCGAGCACTACCTCACCAGCACCGGGTTCCGGTTCAGCTATCAGGCGCAGGGGGTTGCGGTCTACCGGCCCTGAGCGGGCGCTGACCCGGCGTGCCGGGTGCGACGGAGCGTGAGCAGGCTACTGCCGGCGGCGGCGGTCCGCCCGCTTGAGCAGGACCAGCACCGCCACGATGAGCGCCAGCAGCGCGGCAGCTGCCAGGTAGTCGATCATCCGGGTCGCCTCTCCATCCTCTGGAGGCTAGCAACATCACGGGACTGCCCTGTCCATGCCGCCAGCGCTGCGCCCAGTGCGGGACGAACACCCAGTGCAGCACGAACATCCAGTGCAGCACGAACACCTCGTCCCGCGAACTGCGGAAGACACCGAGAAGGTCCGCGACGGTGTTCGCCAGCGCCGGTGGCTCGGGCTTGCCAGGAGGTCCGCCGACGTTCCAGGCGAGGTAGGGGCCGCCCAGGTCGGCACACCAGTTCGAGTAGAGCACCTGCGCGCCACGGGTGAAGCGGCGCAAGGCGCTCTGCTGGATGTACCAGGCGGACTGCTCGTCGTGGGTGCAGAGAGGGGTGGATATCAGCCTCGGCTTGAAGGACAGCCCGAGCGTGACCCGCGTCGTGCGCACGTACTCGACCATGGCTTCTGGGCCTGGCCGTTAGGCAGGTCATTCCCCTTCCGCGGGCTGGTGTAGGTGACCCCGCTGACGATGACCATGGAGCCGACGGTCAGCGCCGGCACCGATGACGCGTCGTCCATGGTCACCTGCAGCGTGACGAGCCGGTTGGCGCCAGCCGTGACCACCGGCCCGGCCGAGAGCGTGTACTCGATGCCGACCAGGGCGGCGACAAAGGCGAGCTGGGCGGAAATCGACACCGGCCAAACCACGTCCTGCAAGCGGGCACACCCATGAGCCTGCGGACGCGCGCCGGACATGGCGGGCGGGCCTCGCCGCCCCTAGTCCGGCAGGACTGCCAGCCGCAGCCGCCGCAGCCGGCCCGGATCGGCGATCACGTCGATGGCGGTGATCGTGCGCGCGGGGCTGACCGTCAGGGCCAGCACGACCCGCAGCTGGCCGTGCGGCGCGAAGACGATGCCCACTGCCCCGTCCACCAGGGCCAGCCGGGAATCACCGGCCCGGCCGGAGGACGCAACCGCGCCCTTTGCGACCATGTCCGCACCACGGAGCACCGCCGGCTTGCCGGACGGGGCGGCGCCCGCATCGGCCGTCAGGGTGACATCGGAGTCCAGCAGCGCGACGAGGGCCGACAGGTCGCCGCCGCGGGATGCGGCAAGGAACGCCGTGGCCACCTCCCGCTGGCGGGCGAGATCGGCGGCGCGATCCGGGCTGGGCGCACCGCGCACCCGGCGCCGGGCCCGGCTGGCGAGCTGCCGCGTCGCGTCCACCGAGCGCCCGAGCACGGCCGCCACCTCGGTGAACGGCATGGCGAACATGTCGTGCAGCACGAACGCGAGCCGCTCGGCCGGTGTGAGCGTGTCGAGCACGACGAGCAGGGCAAGGCCGACCGAGTCCGCGAGCACCGCCTCATCCTGTGGATCGCCGGCCCTGGCCGCCACCTTCGCGCCACCCGGCCAGGAATCGCCGACTGGTTCCTCGTGCCGGCGCGACCGGAGCATGTTGAGGGACACCCGCGCGACAACTGTCGTCAGCCAGCCGCCGAGATTCTCCACCTCGCTGGTATCAGCACCAGTCAGCCGCAGCCAGGTGTCCTGGACCGCATCGTCGGCATCGGTCATCGAGCCGAGCAGCCGGTACGCCACCGCCCGCAGGTGATCCCGGTGCTCCTCGAAGGCAGCTGCCAGCCAGTCGCTGTCTGCCATCTGTCACGTTCCCTCGTTGCCAGGTGTCACCACACTGACACCCCGCGCCCCGCGGACGTGACATGCGGGGGGCATGGACCATGCGAGGAGGGCAAGAGCGATGACGTCACCCATCCTGGTCACTGGCGGCACGGGCACGCTGGGGCGCCAGGTCGTTCCGCGCCTGCGCGACGCCGACTGCGACGTGCGGGTGCTCAGCCGGCGCGCCCACGCGGCCGTGGACGGCATCGAGTACGTGACCGGTGATCTGCTCACGGACGAGGGCATCCAGGCCGCGGTGGACGGCGCCGGGATCATCGTGCACTGCGCAGGCGGCCGCACGGGCGACGACGAAGCGGCCCGGAATCTGGTGCGGGCCGCGTCGCGGGCGGGCGCGCAGCATTTGGTGTACATCTCGGTCGTCGGCGCGGACCGGATCCCCGTCGTCAGCGGCGCCGACCGCGCCATATTCGGCTACATCGCGTCCAAACTGGCGGCGGAGCGGGTCGTGGCCGGTTCTGGCCTGCCCTGGACGACCCTGCGTGCCACCCAGTTCTATGACCTCTGCCTGATGGTGGCGCAGCAGATGACAAAGCTGCCGGTGATACCGGTCCCGGCCGGCATGTGTTTCCAGCCGCTGGACACCGGAGAGGTCGCTGACCGGCTCGTGGAACTGGCGCTCGGCACCCCGGCCGGGCTGGCGCCTGACCTGGCCGGACCGCGGGTGTACACGATGGCGGATCTGCTCCGCGGATACCTGCGGGCCCGCGGCAAGCGCCGGCTGATGGTGCCGGTCCGGCTCCCGGGAAAGGCCGCCCGCGCCGTCCGGGCAGGCGCGAATCTGGCCCCCGAGCGAGCCGTGGGTCACCGGACCTGGGAGGACTTCCTGGCCCAGCGCGTCCTCAGCCAAGCCTGAACCGGGGTATCCGCCTACGGGCACGGGGCGGCCTATGGCCAGTCGTCCGGCCGCGTCAGGGACCCGCCTATCCACACCCGCAGCGCCCCCTGATCCTTCCCCAGTGACCGCCGGATCGCGTTCACCAGCGCCAGTTGCGCCTTCGCGGGTCCCAGGCTGCTGCGCTCCAATCAGCCCAGTCATAGAGCGGACCCAGGATTTGCCATGCCAGCCTCGCTCCTAGTGAAACCGATCGCACCACCGTTGTGGTTGAGGTCGATACTCTCCCGGGACGCCCGCCGATCGCCAGACGGCCGGTAATGGCTCGCCAGTGGACGGTCAGCGCGTTCCCGCCCGGGCCAGCGCGTCCTCAGCCTGTGCAGCGAGGGCGCCGACAAGATCGGCTGCGGGTGGCAGGTCGTTGATCAGGTCGATGGCCTCGCCAGCCCATACCGGCAGCGGGGGCAGATCGCCTCGCGCCACGCCATCGTGATACGCCCGCTTGGCATCGGCATCCGCGGCGAGCTCGTCTTCGCGACCGCGCCACTGATCGAGGAACGGGTGGCCGAGAGTGCGGCCCGTGTACCTGGACGGCCACCGGGAGCCCCGGGCGATGTCCAGCAGCGTGCTGCGCTCGGTGTCCTCCGCATGTCCTTCGACGATCGCCTTGCTGATCGAGGGATCGACAAGCGCCTCGGCAGTGGCCTGGAAGCGGGTCCCGATGAGCGCGCCGGCGGCACCGAGAGCCAGGGCCGCTGCCACCCCCCGCCCATCGGCGATCCCGCCGGCGGCCAGCACTGGCGTCGGTGCCGCCAGGTCGACCACGACCGGCACGAACGGCAACGTGGATCGCCCGCGCCGGGCGCCATGCCCACCGGCTTCGGTCCCCTGCGCCACGATGACATCGGCGCCGAGGTCCACCGCCTGCCTGGCCTCCTCGAGATCGGTGACCTGGATGATCAGCGCCGCGCCGGCCTGGCGGATAGGTCCTGCGAACGGGCGGGGGTCACCGAAGGACAGCATCACCGCCCTCGGGTCGTGTTCCAGCGCCCACTCGACCGTGCCGACGTCGACCGCCCAGCTCAGGAAACCTACGCCCCACGGCTTGCCGGTGCCATCGGCGACGATCGGCAGCTCGCGGGCCAGCCAGCCCAGATCCCCGCTGCCCCCGCCCAGCAGTCCCAGGCCCCCGCCGTTAGACACAGCCGCCGCCAGTTCACCGCCGGCCGACCCGCCCATAGGCGCCAGCGCAATGGGGTGCTGCACAGAGAAGAGCTCCGTGAACGCCGTGGACAACGCCATAGCCGCCATCATCGCCTGCGAGCAGGCCCGGTCACCATCAGGTCCGGAGCTTCACGACGCGGGAGGCCCCGAGCACCTTCCCGGTCGCGGACAGCGCCCTCACCTGGAAGTACGGCCCCCGGTTGCTCGTCACGACTGCCGTCTCGAACCCCGACCGTCTGGCGTGCCTGATAACTACCGACAAGGAACCCGGGTTCGGGCCGGCGAGCACCTGCCACGCTCGCATCTGCGTCGATCCGTTCCACGAGGCGTAGACGACGCGATGCCCGCTCACGGCCCGTGCCGCCGCACTCGGTGGGTAGAACGGCGTGCCGACCCATACGTTACGGAACGCTCGGTACGAGATGTTGGAACCGGGCATCTTCGCGTCGTACAGCAGGTTCTTCAAGCCGTTCTTCTCGGTATTCCCCGCACCCGCGTACTCCGAGTAGTACGGCTCCTGGCCCCACCCGATAAACTCATCGCCGTTGGGGAGCGCCTGGGTATTTCCCTGGGATGCCGAGAACAGCTCTGGCCTATGATAATAGGTCCGCACGGCGATCGCCCTATGGCTGTGAAAGTCAAGGCTGAGGATCAGGCCATGTGAGTGCTGCTCGGGTTTGCCGTCCGGCAGGTTGCAGCAGCCGTCGTCGAACATGCTGATCCTGTTTCCGGGCCGGTACCGGGCATCGTGCTGCCAGAAGAAGGATGCGTTCGGGCCGAAGGTGAAGTCGCTCCTCTTGCCTCCTAGCTGCCAGAGGATTTTACCGGTGCGCTTGGAGATGTCGTAGATCGCCCACATGTCCCGGGCCGAGATCAGGAGCTGGCCGCCTGGGCCCTCATCGAGCGAGTTCATGTGGTATGCGTCCCATACTCCACCGGACGAAGAAGCATCGGAGGCCGGCACCTCCGAATCGGCTGGGTTCACGTGCTGCAGCATGTCCCACGAGAAAACGAGTCTTCCCGTCGCCAGGTTGACTTCCTGAACCTCACTGTCCTCGATGGCCCCGTTCTTCGGGCCACCGTAGCGGGTGAGATCCATTGGCACCGCCCTGGACGCGATGAACAGCGCGGTCCCTCTGCCGGTCAGGATGAACTCGTGCTCGTCAGCATTGAAGCCGTTCCGTGCGGATACCGTCCTGACCAGGCGGTAGTGGGTGTCGTAGAGGTAATAGCATCCACCCGGCTCGGGGGCACCGGCGGGCAGGTTCGTGTACGTCGGCGGGATGGCGATAGTTCCCTGCCACCAGGTCAGCACCGGCTGCACCGTTCCGGTCCGGAAGTTGTGATAGGTCTGGACCTTGAAGTCGGCATTCTGGAGGTTCGCCGAGGATAGCGGGCGGAACCAGACGGGATTGCCGGCGTTGTCAAGCATCAGTGAACCGGTCTGGCCGATCATCGTGCCCGAGGAGTACGGAGCGACGAAGATCTGGCCGCGGGCCGTATGCGCGCGCTGGGTGGTTACGGTCACCCGCATGGGGTGAAGGCGTGGCGCGGACACGAAATTCCACACGTCCCGGCTGGAAATGACCGGCGCCCGGTTAGCCGGACGACTATGCCTGCTGGGATTTCCCGATGGGGGGGCGGGCTTGGTCGCACACAAGCGCCCAGGCGATTGCAGACCCGGAACGGAGGACGCACGGCTAGCGGCAGTCAGCCCCATCGCGAGCACGCAGGCCCCCGCAGTGGCGCTTATTATTCTTATGGCGCCATGGTTTATCCCCAACGTTTGCCCCCTCACACCGCTGGAGATCTACCCGACGGGGCTACGGGCAATCGCGGCGTCTTTTGCCTGTTCTCGAGCCCGCGCCGTAACTACTCGTATGCAGGCGCACTGCCTATAGAGCAGGAAAAACGGGAACCAGCGTGTGTGGCACGTATTCGGCGAACCCGCACATCTGGTGAATAAGCGGCGGGACCAAAGGGGGAGCGCATGCCGGTTCAGATCGAGGGCAGGGTGCTGCGGCGCGGGGACTACCGTTACGAGGGCTGGCGCCATGAGGCGTGCTGGCACTCCGGGGTGCCCGAGCGCTACCCCGAGGTGATCGTGCTGGCGAACAACGAGGACGACGTCGTTGGGGCGGTACAGCTCGCCCCTGTTCTGGGCGGCCCGTGGCGCCGGTACCGGCTTCTTCGCGGTCGTGACCAGGTTCTACGTCAAGCTCTACCCGCGCATGCGGGTCACGATGAACAGGCCGGCGTCGGCGGCGCAGGATGTCTACCGCTTCGTGCATGAGATCGGCCGCCAGACGCCGACGGAGATCAATCTCATGTGCAACCGCGACTCGATGACGAACGATGAGCCGCTCATCTCGCTCAATGCGACGGCCTTCACCGACACCGAGGAAGAGGCCAGGGAGCAGCTGTCTATCTACGAGTCCTGTCCGGCCCGCGACCAGGTCCTCCAAACCCGGCTCAACGAGGTGTCGGACACCGGCACCCTGAGCAAGGTCGGCACCGATCCGCACTATGACGAGACCAAGCGCTACCTGGCCGACAACATGTGGACGCACGCCGCGTTCGACGACTTGTGGCCCAACCTCGAGGACATGCTGAAGACCTGGCCGCCAGCCCCGACGCACCTGGTGACGTTCAACTGGGGCGGCTACGACGGGCAGCCCGAACGCCCATCGATGGCGTACTCGGTGGAAGACGAGATGTACTACGGGCTATACGCTGCCTGGGCCGATCCCGCCGACGACCAGAAGTACACGAACTGGTTGACCGACCACCTGCGAGCGTGGGAGCCGTACTCCAGCGGCATCCAGCTTGCTGACGAGAACCTGATCAACCGCCCCTATCGCTTCGTGACCGACGAGTATCTCCGTCGCCTCGACGAGTTCCGCGCCACGTGGGATCCCGACGCGATGTTCGTGTCCTGGCTTGACCGGCCGGCACTGGACTGAGTCCTCACGCTAAGCCGGCCAGGGCAGCACCATGAGGGTGGGCCACTGGAGCCGCCATCGCTGGGTCTTGGCTTCGTAGACACTCCGGGGTGCCAGCACCGGATTGGGGCGCACGACGAGGTTGAACACGTCAGCGAATCCGTGCGGCGCGTAGATGCGCCAGGTTCCGCCGGGTTCGAGGCGGACCCCGAGGCAGGCGGTAGTTGCCTCGAAGGTGTCGATCGCAGCCTCGGTGGATTGGTGCGGGAGGCAGGGAACGCCGAATTTCTGCTCGTACCACAGATGGACCCGGGCCTGGTTGCGGATCTGGACGGGCACGGGCAGGTGATCGAAGATTTCGGCTCCGGCCCGGATGACCGCATCCTCTGCTTCCCAGGACAAGTCCGAGGAGTCGAAGTAGCCAAGGTCGTAGTCCAGGATTCCCGCCTCCGCTGGCTGGCCGGTGACGACGTTCCAGATGGTCTGGTACAGACATCCCGCGATCAGGTACCAGCCGGGCAGTTCCATGTCGGCGGCTCGGACGAGGACCTCGCTCAGCGTGCGGTTGCGGTTGAGCGCTGCCCGGAAGTGCTCCAGCTGCTCGTCGATAGGAAGCCGGCCGATTCGCATGCTCCCTCCCTATCAGCCGCGTAGCAGCGGCGCCCGCTAGGCGGGCGGGCGGGCGGCCGGTCAGCAAGTGGTGGCGGGTGTGCTCGTACAGGCCATCGAAGAGCCGGTCGGTGATGGCGAGGGTGTCGTGGTCGGAGGCGCTGGTCAGGGTAAGGCCCCTGATCAGGACATCGAGGCCCGCCGCGGTGGGTGCGTCGTAGCGGTCGTCGGCCAGGTCGGCTTCGTGGACGATGTGAGCGATCTCTTCCAGCGCTGGGTCGGCGGTCAGGCCGAACGATGTCAGCGCGGTTTCGAAGGAACACCGGCCCTGATGATGCCCGAGCGCGGCCCCGCGCATGTCGAACGGGGTCGCGTCGGCGGGGACGGCTGCGGGGTCGGCGGGGAAGACGAACTCCGCATCAGGGTCGATGAAACGGCGGATCAGCCAGGCACACGCGGCCCGGTCGACGTGGACGCCCGGCCGGGTTGCCCACTTCACGCGCGTGCCCCGGCCGTGTCGGTCGCTGCCAGGCTTTCGACCGCGCGCCGGGCGCCCTCACGCTGCGGGCAGGCGAAGAAGTCGCGGCCCTGGATGCGGTGCAGTTCACGGCGCAGCCGTGCGACAGCCCGGCGCCGGGCCGGGGCATCCGCCGTGCGCACCACGGCCGCTTCGGCGGCCAGGGCGTCATACTCGGCGGCAACGGCGGCCGTCATCCGGTCCGCGACCACAGATGCGGCGCCGGTGTCGAGTGGGCGGCCCAGCCATACCGTCGCTTCGCCGCCGTGCTCGGTGACTTCTTCGGCGACCCACTCAAGCTGCTCGCGGGTACGTGCGTCGGCGGGCAGGGCCACCAGCCCGTCGCCGAGCCACGCGACGCCGAGCCGCTTGAGCTTGCGCCAGACGGCCGAGCGTGGTGTGGACGGCACGCGTGGCAGCCGGTAGGCCAGCAGCACCCAGTCCTCGGCTTGGCTCATGCCCATTCACCCCGGCGGTGAGTGTAGCTGAGATGCGACCAGGGTTGCATTTATGCGACCGTGGTCGCAGAATCAGCCGAGTGTGCGGGCTAAGCATCTGCCGGCACGGCGGCCTGATGGGGACCAGGTGAAATCCCGGCGGCCGGGTCTCGGCCGGGACGCCAGGCTGCTTGTGGCCGGGCAGGGAGTACGGGCTGCCGGGTACGGGTTCACCGCGGTCCTGCTGGGCGCGCTGCTCGCGGATACAGCAACCTGCAGGTAGGCGTGGTGCTGACCGCGCTGATCGCCGGCACTGCGCTGGCCAGCCTGGCTGTCGGCGCGTTCGGTGACCGGTTTGGCCGCAGGCGCTCGTATGCGGTGTTCTTCTGCGGCATTGCCGTCGCGGGGGTGGTGGTCGCGGCGGGCGCGCCGTTGTGGGTTCTCCTGATTGTCGCGCTCACCGGCACGCTATCGACCGACGTGGTCGACTGCTGCCGAGGCCCCCGCCGCCGGTACCTCGGCGCTTCGGCCGGTGGCCCGGGCGCGGTCACGGCTTGGCCCGTCCCGGGCAGTGGTGCGGCGGCTGGCTGGCCTGTTCGCCGTGGACGCGGCTGGCGGTGGCCTGGTAACGACCGGGTTCCTGTCCTATTACCTCGCCGAGCGATACCACGCGTCGGTCGTCGCGCTCGGCTGGCTGTTCTTCGCCGTCTCGGTGGTACAGGCGATCTCGGTGGCAGTGGCGCCGCTGCTGGCCCGCCGGTTCGGCTTGGTCGCCACCATGGTCGGCACGCACCTTCCCAGCAACGTGCTGCTAGCCGCTGTCGCGTTCGCGCCAACGTTCGGCGTCGCGGCGCTGCTGCTGCTGGCGCGCACCACGCTGTCGCAGATGGATGTCCCGACCCGCCACGCCCTGGTCATGAGCGTCGTCACCCCGGATGAACGGACCGCTGCCGCCGCTGTCACCAACGCCTCCCGGTACACGGTCCGGCCGATCGGCCCGCTGGTCGCCGGCCTGGTGCAGCAGCTCGCCCTCGGCGCACCACTGGTCGTCGCCGGTGCGGTCAAGGCCGGTTACGACGTGACACTGTGGGGCTGGGCCCGCCACCTCGGCCTGACATCCCGCCCTGGCCCGCACCGGCCCGGCACTGCTGCCGGTACCGCTGTGACCGTCTCACCTGGGGAGCCCTCATGAAATGGATCACCCGCGCCCGCCCCAAGACCGACCGGATCGCCTGCCCCTGGCTGATCACCAAATTCATCGACCCCGCCGCCGAATTCC
Organism: Streptosporangiaceae bacterium; assembly: GCA_035532275.1. Lineage (GTDB taxonomy): Bacteria > Actinomycetota > Actinomycetes > Streptosporangiales > Streptosporangiaceae > UBA9676. The sequence continues at coordinate 20,602 of DATKRG010000174.1, forward strand.
TCTACGTCCCCGCCGAGCAGGTGCTGGACCTAGCCGGGCGCGAGGACGCCATCAGCTTCGACGCGCCGGGCGCCCATTACACCCACCGCGACGGCAAGTGCACGTTCGAGGTCCTCATCGACGATTACAGCCTGGCTGGCGACCTGGCGCTGATGCGCCTGGCCCGGATCGTGCACGCGGCTGACATCGCCGCCGACCTCGGCACCGACCCGGCCGGGCCGGGACTCCTGGCGATCGGCGTGGGAGGCCTGGACGTCGAGGACGACGACCACCGGCTGCTGGAGAAGGGCCGGTTCGTCTACGACGCCCTCTATGCCTGGTGCCAGCGCCAACTGCCCGCCCCAGCATGAGCAGGACCGGCTACCTGCGGAGTACTATGCCGCTCGCAGCGCAGCCGCGCGGTGCCAACTGCGGACGGTGCCCGGATCCTTCGGGCTGAGGACGTCCAGGCCGGCCGGCGCGGGCCGGCCTGGACGTCATGATCAGACGAGGTCGAACCGGTCGAGGTTCATCACCTTGTCCCAAGCCGCGACGAAGTCGTTCACGAACTTCTCCTTCGCGTCATCGCTCGCGTAGACCTCCGCGAGCGCGCGCAGCTCGGAGTTCGACCCGAAGGCGAGGTCGACACGGCTGCCGGTCCACTTGACCTCGCCGGTGGCGGCGTCGCGGCCCTCGAACGTGTTCGCGTCCTCGGGCGTCGCCTTCCACGTCATGCCCATGTCGAGCAGGTTGACGAAGAAGTCGTTGGTCAGGGACCCGGGGGTCGTGGTGAAGACGCCGAGCGGCGACTGCTGGTAGTTCGCGCCCAGGACGCGGAGGCCACCGACGAGGACCGTCATCTCGGGGGCGCTCAGGGTCAGCAGGTTCGCCCGGTCGAGCAGCAGGTACTCGGCCGGCAGCCGGTTGCCCTTCCCGAGGTAGTTGCGGAACCCGTCCGCCTTAGGCTCGAGCGCGGCGAGCGACTCCACGTCGGTCTGCTCCTGCGACGCGTCCGCGCGGCCCGGCGTGAAGGGGACCTCGACGTCGAAGCCGGCGTCCTTGGCGGCCTGCTCGACGGCCGCACCACCAGCGAGCACGATCAGGTCGGCGAATGAGACCTGCTTGCCGCCGGTCTGGGCGGCGTTGAAGGCCCCCTGGATCCCCTCCAGGTTGCGCAGCACCGCCGCCAGCTGGTCGGGGTCGTTGGCCTCCCATCCGCTCTGCGGCTCGAGGCGGATGCGCGCGCCGTTGGCGCCGCCGCGCTTGTCGCTGCCGCGGAACGACGAGGCCGCCGCCCACGCGGTGGAGACCAGCTGCGATACCGACAGGTCTGATGCGAGGATCTGGCCCTTGAGAGCGGCGATGTCCGCGGCGTCCACGAGCTCGTGGTCCACGGCCGGAACGGGGTCCTGCCAGACCAGCGTCTCGGACGGTACCTCGGGCCCGAGGTAGCGCACGACCGGGCCCATGTCACGGTGGGTCAGCTTGAACCACGCGCGGGCGAAGGCGTCCGCGAACGCCTCCTGGTCCTCCATGAAACGCCGCGAGATCGCCTCGTAGACCGGGTCGAACCGGAGCGAGAGGTCGGTCGTCAGCATATTCGGGGTGCGGCGCTTCGACGGGTCGTGAGGGTCGGGGACGGAACCCGCCCCGGCGCCGTCCTTCGGCTGCCACTGGTGCGCGCCGGCGGGGCTCTGGGTGAGCTCCCACTCATAGCCGAAGAGGATCCGGAAGAAGCTGTTGTCCCAGCTGATCGGGGTGTCGGTCCAGATGACTTCGAGACCGCTGGTGATCGCGTCGCCGCCCTTGCCAGTGCCGTAGGTGCTCTTCCAGCCGAGGCCCTGCTGCTCGAGCGGCGCGGCCTCGGGGTCGGGGCCGACGTTCTCCTCCGGGCCCGCGCCGTGGGTCTTGCCGAAGGTGTGACCGCCCGCGATCAGGGCGACCGTCTCCTCGTCGTTCATCGCCATCCGGCGGAACGTCTCGCGGATGTCGCGGGCCGCGGCGAGCGGGTCCGGGTTGCCGTTCGGGCCCTGCGGGTTGACGTAGATGAGGCCCATCTGGACCGCACCGAGGGGCTCCTCGAGCTCCCGGTCGCCGGTGTAGCGCTCGTCGTCGAGCCAGGTGGTCTCAGGACCCCAGTAGACGTCCTCGTCCGGCTCCCACACGTCCGCGCGGCCACCGCCGAAGCCGAAGGTCTTGAACCCCATCGACTCCAGGGCGACGTTGCCGGTGAGGACGATGAGGTCGGCCCACGAGATCTTCTGGCCATACTTCTTCTTGACCGGCCACAGCAGCCGGCGGGCCTTGTCGAGGCTGACGTTGTCCGGCCAGCTGTTGAGCGGCGCGAAGCGCTGCTGACCGGCGCCCGCGCCACCGCGGCCGTCGCTGATGCGGTAGGTACCCGCGCTGTGCCACGCCATCCGGATCATGAGCGGGCCGTAGTTGCCGAAGTCGGCCGGCCACCACTCCTGCGAGGTCGTCAGCACCTCCGCGATGTCCCGCTTCACGGCCGCGAGGTCGAGAGTCTTGAACGCCTCGGCGTAGTTGAACTCCTCGCCGAGCGGGTTGGCCACGGCCGGGTTCTTGGCGAGGATCTTCAGGTTGAGCTTGTTCGGCCACCAGTCACGGTTGGCGTCCCCCATGGTGGGGTGGGTGAGGCCGCCGTGCACGACCGGACATCCCCCGCTCTCCGGGGTCGCGTCTTCGACGACTGCTGGATCATGGTTCTCAGTCATGGAAATCCTTCCAGGCGAAACGGATCACGGTGCTCAGGGAGTGCGGGCGGTGCAACAGCCGGGGCACAGGCCCCAGTAGATGACCTGGGCCTCGTCGATCGAGAAGCCGCGGTCGTCGGACGCGGTCAGGCAGGGCGCCTCGCCGACCGCGCAGTCGACGTCAGCGACGGCACCGCACGACCGGCACACGACGTGGTGGTGGTTGTCCCCGACGCGTCCCTCGAACCGGGCCGGGCTGCCGGCCGGTTCGATGCGGCATACGAGTCCCGCCGCGGTGAGCGCGTCGAGGGCGTCATACACGGCTTGAAGGGAGATATGGCCTATACGATCGCGCACCCCGGAGGCGATCGCCTCGACGCCGAGGTGGTCACCGTCCCGGACGGTCTCGAGCAGTGCGACGCGGGCGGCCGTCACCCGCAGGCCGGCACCGCGCAGCTCCTCGGCGGTGGTCGGGGTCTGGGACGCGGTCATCGCGCCAAGCCTACCTTCATAAACGCGAATTATCCAAGGAAATGAATAATTCAAGTTTAGTGCCGCGTCAGGCAACGTTGCCCCGTTGTGGCGTGACGCGCCGTCCGGATGGTGGTCTTGGGCCGGTGGCTCGGCTAGGTCGCTGACGAGATCGGCGTCAGTTATTTCGCTGCATGCCTGTCGATTTCGCACGGTCCGTCCGACGTGGAGGTGCATGGACCAAGCTATCGAGGTTGAAGGGAGAGCTGTAATGGCTCAGTACGCGGTCCTGATCTACGCCCACGACTCCAGCCACGCCCCTGACGCGACGCCTGAGGACACCGAGTCCTGCGACCGGCACTCTGACGAGCTCGTCCAGAGCGGTTCGATGGTCATGGCGTACGCGCTGACGCCCAGGGATATGGCGACGTCGATTCGCGGCGACGCCATCACCGATGGCCCGTTCGTGGATTCCAAGGAGGTCGTCGCCGGTTTCTACGTGATCGAGGCGCCCGACCTCGATGCGGCCCTGGCCATTGCCCGTCTCAACCCTGTGGTCCGGGAGGTTACGACTGCTCTGCGGGGTCCCGACCGCAGATATCGCACGAGCGTTCCTGGTGTCCGAGCCGACTGCGCGCCGGCGCACCCGGGCGGTACGTGCTGCAAGCCACGATCGCATCGCTTTATGCGGAGGCGCCAACGTACGATCAGACTGACTGGCCGCAGATCGTTGCCCTGTACGACAAACTGCTGGAGGTGTGGCCGTCACCAGTCGTGGCGCTGAATCGCGCCGTGCCGCTGGCGATGGTCTCCGGACCGGAGACTGCGCTCGCGGAAGTCGAGAAGCTCGAACGAGACGGGCGCCTATCGGGATACCACTACCTACCCGCGATCAAAGCCGACCTTCTCAGCCGAATCGGCCGCACCGGCGAGGCAGCCGACTCCTACAGGCAGGCGTTCGATCTAGCCGCCAACGAAGCCGAGCGTGCCTTCCTCGCCGAGCAGATCGCCGATCGCGGGTGACCACTTCGAAAGTCTCAGCGCACCGTGCCCGGTGAAGGCGGCGAGTATCGAACACGCATTTGACAGACGTGGTGAGGTGCGGCAGGGTTGTCGTCGCGTTCACACAAGCGATGGCATCACTGTTACGGCACACCCCTACCCGCAGGCTTCAGCGCGACACTGGAGGACGATCACGATGGGCCAGAAGACTGTCCGGTTCAGCGACCTGAGTGGTCAGCTCATCATGGAAGACGACACACCGGCCCGCATCGTGATCCATGAGCACCCGGAGCTGGCCAATGGCCCGGTGGAGATCGAAGCCCTCACCGATGAGGCCCGGGCGATCGAGAAAGCGGCCGTGCGGGTGGCGGTCGTCGATCTCTACTTCCCCGGCGACGAGGAACCCCGCCGAGTAGCCATGGACGTTGAGGCATTCGGCAAGCTGGCCAGCGACAAGCCCATGAGCGAGCTTCTCACCACCGCCCGGCCGGCCAGGCGCGCTCCGCGCGCCGCGGCAGCGCCCTCAGCCCGTGGTGACCGCATCAACTACGCCACCCTCGAGCACGCCGGCAAGCCGCACAAGGGCAAGACCACCGACGCGGAGAAGCAGCTCGTCCGTGACCACCTCGACAAGATCAACGAGGGGCTGGCCGCACAAGGTCTTCGGACTATCAGCCTCACCGACCCCGACCACGTCGAGCGCTATGCCCTGGAGCAGCTCGCCAAGGAGCAGGAGCCGGCATCCCAGAGCGCCGGCCGCTGACGCCAGGGGGAGCCTCCGGCCGTCTGTGACCTTCATATGCGCGACGGTCAGGGCAGGAGGTCGTGCTGCATGGCGAACAGGGCCGCCGCGCCTCGCGTAGATGCGCCGATCTTGGTGCAGATGTGCTGGATGTGGGTGTCGGCTGTCTTGGGCGAGATCACGGGTTGCTGGGCGATGGCTTTGGTGGTGAGACCGAGGGCGGCCAGCTTGAGGACCTCAACCTCGCGGGCAGTCAGCCCGGCGGGACGGCCCTTGACAGGGTTTGCCTGGTGGCCGGCGGCGGGCAAGGACGCATCCGGCAGCATCGGGATCGACGTGACCTTCGGTTGCCATCCGGCGCAGCTGGGCAGCCGCGGCCGATGGGCTGAGTGCGGGCCGGTGTGGGCGTGGCTCGGTCATGGCCTGGTAGCGGTCGGCGGCAGCGAGGATGCGCGCGGCCGGAGTCATGTGGTTGGCGGTGAGCCCTTTCGCGTACCCCGAGCCGTCTGCTCGCTCGTGATGGCAGGCGGCGACCTGATTCAGCTGCTCCAGCCCTGGCGATCTGCGGAGCATCTGTTCGGTGAGTAGCGGGTGGAGTTGCACGCGGTCGAACTCGGCGCGGGTCAGCGACGTTGGCTTCCCATGGTCAGCTTCTCCGTAGCCCGCGAACAGTCCGGCTGACTCGGGGGTGTTGGGCGAGGCGGTGGGTGGCGGGGTAGGGGTGACGGGCACGACCTCGACCTCCGGGATTAGCGGCAACCCGGCGGTGACCGGGATCAACCTGGGATCGGGGCCGGGGGTGAAGGGTGAGTCGCAAGGCGGCGGCACCGCAGTGCACGGCCTGACTGCTTCTGGCGGTACCGGCGTGCTCGCCCAGGCCAGCGGAGGCGGAACGGCGCTTGAGGTCAGCGGCCCGGCGGTGTTCAGCCGCTCCGGGCTGGTTACGATCACCAGGCAGGAGACGGCGACGGTGAGCGTTCCCGGCGGCTTGTCGGCTTCGGCCCTGGTACTCGCGCTGCTGCAGACCCCGGTTACCGGCATCTGGGTGAGGGCCGCGGAGCCGCATCAGGTGACCGGGAAGATCACGATCCACCTCAACAGAGCGCTCGTCAGACCGGAATCGGTGAAAGTAGCCTGGTCGGCTTCTGCTACGTTTCACCAGGTCACGCACCACCAAGGCTTGGCGATGACTCGGCCAGGCACCGCTTCCACTGGCCCTGCGGCGGGCCGGACAAGCCGCGCCAGCCACCGTTATTCAGGCTGCGACCGTGACCGCCAGCAGTTGCGCTTCGCCGACTTCTTCCGGGACCGACTCACCATCGGACTGCAGTCCTGCTATGTGAGTCTCGATGGCCTCCACTGCCCGCGCCCGGCACTCCTCGACAGTGCTGCCACGCGTGAAGCAGCCAGGCAGCACAGGGACGGTGACAAAGTAGCCGCCGTCCGGCTCGGGCTCGACCACGATCGTGTAGGTACGCATTACATTCCATCCTGTCACAGCACGTCGCGCAGGTCATCAGCGGTGAGGCCAGCCTGGTTCAGGATCGACCGCAGCAGGCCCGGCCCGATCGTCTCCCCGGCATGCAACGGCACCGTCACCCGCCCACCGCGAACTGGATGCTTGAGCTGGGCATGCGACCCTCTCTGGGTTACAACAACCCAGTCCAGCCTGGACAGCGCCCTGACTAATTCCCGGCCAGTGACGCGAGGCATCGGCGGCATGGCGCTAACCGTAGGCAAGCCCCCTGACAGCCGCGGCCACCATGACCCAGCCGCCCGCCTTGCGACCGATGACCCAGCGGCGGCTCCGCCCCTTGACTTTATGCCAGGAGCGAGATGAACGGGACGCGCGACACCAGCGAGGCAAGGAAAGCCGGCGGAGGCGGCCACGCTGCTTGAGCAGACCAGACTGCAGGCGCGGCGCCAGTTTGAGCCCTACCCGCCGTCGCTCCTAGTGATCAGGGCTCTAGACGGTATGACGCATCCTCGAATCTCGCCGCCAGGCGCCAGCCGGCTCCAGACCCTGTGCTGCTCGTTCTGCACTAAGGACAAAGATGCAGTCGCCAAACTCATCGCCGGGCCAGGCGTGTACATCTGCGACGAGTGCGTG
>DATKRG010000175.1:0-7471 GCA_035532275.1 Streptosporangiaceae bacterium
CAGCCCGGCGGCGACATGCCGGCCGATCTCCAGCACGCCGGCCGGGTCCTCGACGCAGCGGGCAGTTCCCGTGACCTGCACGCCCCGCAGCTCGAAGTAGTCCTCGCCGGTCTCCACCAGGCAGGTCACCCGGGGGTCGCGGGCCAGGTTGCGCGCCTTCTGCGAGGCCCGGTAGGTCCAGAACGCGATCTGCCCGCCGAGCATCACGTAGAACATCGTCACCAGGTGCGGCGTCCCGTCCGGGTTGATCGTCGCCAGCTGGAGCTTGCGGGACCCCGCCAGCAGGTCCGCTGCTTCCTGCTCGGTCATGGCGACCCGGTCGCGCTGCTTCACTGCGGGGTCCCGCTCTCCGGCGCGGCGAAGCCGATCGTCTCGGTGGCCAGGGCGAGCGTGTCCTCGCAGGCGAAACCGGCCGCCGGCGGCGGCCCGGCGAACGCCGGGCCCAGTGCCCGGTGCACCGACTCCAGTGTCCACATGCCGTCGGCCGAGCCGTGGTCGGCGGCCAGGAAGGTGGCCCGGATCGCCGGCGGCTCCATGACCGCGGCGACTCCGCCGTGCACCACGAACACCTCCCCGTTGATGCCCGACGCGGCCGGGCTGGCCAGGTACACCACCAGCGGCGCGACGTGCTCGGGGGCCAGCGGGTCCACCGTGTCGCCGGGCGGCGCGCCCATCAGGTCCGCGGTCATGGCGGTCCGGGCGCGGGGGCAGATCGCGTTGGCCAGCACGCCGTACCGGGCACAGCTGCGCGCGGTGGTGACGGTGAGCGCGGCGATCCCGGCCTTGGCGGCGGCATAGTTGGGCTGGCCGGGCGAGCCGAGCAGGAACGCCTCGGAGGAGGTGTTCACGATCCGGCCGTAGACCGGGCCGCCGGCCGCCTTGCTCTGCTCGCGCCAGTGGGCGGTGGCGAAGCGGGTGGTCACGAAGTGGCCGCGCAGGTGGACCCGCAGCACCAGATCCCACTCCTGCTCCGACATCGTGAAGATCATCCGGTCGCGGAGCACCCCGGCGTTGTTGACGACGATGTCCAGCCGCCCGTAAGCGCCCAGCGCCGCCGCCACCAGCTGCTCGCCGGTGGCCCAGTCCCCGACGTCGCCGGCGGACACGACCGCCTCCCCACCCGCCGCCCGGATCTGCGCGGCCACCGCCTCCACGGCGTCACCGGGCAGGTCGTTGAGCACGAGCCGGGCCCCGGCGGCTGCCAGCGCGAGCGCCTCGGCCCGGCCGAGCCCGTTCCCCGCCCCGGTCACGATCGCCGCCCGGCCGTCCAGTGTCAGCGTGCCGTCCATGTCCGCATGCCTCCTTCGCCGTTTCAGTAGCCGGGCCCGGACAGGATGCCGCCGTCGGCGATGAACTCGCTGCCGGTCGAGTAGGACGACTCGTCGGAGGCCAGGAACGCCACCAGGCGGGAGATTTCGGCCGGCTCCGCGAACCGCGCCAACGGCATCGCCTTGATGAAGGCGTCGGCGTCGGCGTGCTCGAACGTGCCGCCCGCCGCCCCGAGGGTCATGCTGGTCAGCACCCCGCCGGGATGGACCGAGTTGACCCGGATGCCGAACTGGCCGAGCTCGCGGGCGGCGACCTTGGTCATGCCGCGCACCGCGAACTTGCTGGCGCTGTAGGCCGAGAGCCCGGCCGCGCCGGTGAAGCCCTCGATCGAGGAGATGTTGATGATCGAGCCGCCGCCCGCGGCGGTCATGGGGCCGATCACCGCTTTCATGCCCAGCCAGCAGCCGACCGCGTTGACCTCCAGGATGCTGCGGAAGTCGGCCAGCGGCATGTCGGCGATCCGCGCGTAGGTGAGCACGCCGGCATTGTTGACCAGCACGTCCAGCCGGCCGAAGGCGTCCACCGCCGCTGCCACGGCGGCGGCCCAGTGCTCTTCGCTGGTCACATCGTGGTGCACGAACCGGCATGACTGCTCGCCGAGCCCGGCGGCGACGTGCTCGCCCCGGTCGTCGAGCACGTCGCCGAGGATCACCCGCGCGCCCTCGGCGACGAAATGGCGCACGTGCGACTTGCCCATCCCCCTGGCGCCCCCGGTGATCAACGCGACCTTGCCGTCGAGCCGCCCCATGGGCCCTCCCACCTCAAACCAAACGCTTGCTTGGTCCGAGGGTAACAGCCATCCGGCCGGCCGTCGCCGGTGACTATGGGTCAGCGATCCGCGGACTGGCGCCGGGGATTTCAGGGCCGGCGTGCGATGCCGTCGAACAGGATCCGCAGCAGCCCGTCCACCACCTGATCGGTGCTGTAGCCGCTGGTCCGGCGCCACTGGGCGGGGATCCACAGGACGTCCCGCAGCAGCCGGTAGGTGAGCTTGGCGTCCAGGTCCGCCCGGAAAACACCCGATTCCTTGCCGAGCTCCAGCTGGGTGATCCAGATCCGCTCGATCTCGCGCAGGGCCTTAGGCAGGTAGGCGAACCGGGGCTGGGCGGAGAAGTAGCTCCAGTCGTGCTGCAGCATCGCCAGCGCCGCCCGGTGCCGGGACAGGGTGCGGCTGCTGGAGCGCACGATCTGCTCCAGCGCTGCGCGCGGGTTCGCGGCGGAGCTGGCGGCTCGGTAGTCGGCGAGCACCTCGTTGATGAAGCAGGACAGGATCTCGTCCCCGATCGACTCCTTGGAGTCGAAATGGTGGTACAGGCTGCCGGACAGGATCCCGGCGGCGTCCGCGATCTCCCGCACCGTCGTGGCGCGGTACCCCTTCTGCGCGAACAGCTCGCCAGCGAGCACGACCAGGTGGGCGCGGCGCTCGGACCGCCCCGGCCCGTCTGCCGCGGCGGCGTCGCCGGCTTCGGCCCGGGCGCTTGCACCGGCCCTGGCCTGGCCTTGCCTGGTCGTCTTCACGCCAGCATTATCGCAGGCCCGGCCAGCCTCCCTAACGCTTGCTCGGTAAGGCGTCCCATGCCTTGCGGAACAGAACTGAAACCTGTTCTACTTTTACCGGCAGAGATCACCTCACATCCTGACAGCCGGAGGTGGGTCGTGCGGGCCGCTGTAATCCACTCGATCGAGGATGAGAAGTTCGACATCCGCGACGATGTCGTGGCGGTGGGCCCGGGGCCCGGGCAGGTCCGGATCCGGGTCCGGGCCGCCGGGGTGTGCCACTCCGACCTGTCGGCCCGCAACGGCGGCCTGCCGCAGCCGATGCCGGCGATTCTCGGGCACGAGGCCGCCGGGGATGTGAGCGCCGTCGGTGACGATGTCACCGGGCTGGCGGTGGGGGACCGGGTCATCGCCAACTGGCTGCCGCCGTGCGGGTCGTGCCCGTCCTGCGTGCGTGGCCAGCCGTACCTGTGCATGACACACGTGATCGCCGCCTACATCGAGCCGCGGTTCCTGGTCGGTGATACCCCGGCGTTCGGGCTGGCCGGATGCGGCGCCTTCGCCGAGGAGATGGTGGTGCCGGCCGCGGGCGCGGTCACGATCGCGGCTGATGTGCCATACGAGGTCGCTGCGCTGGTCGGCTGCGGGGTAATGACCGGCGTCGGCGCCGTGATCAACACCGCGCAGGTGGAGCCCGGCGCGACGGTCGCGGTCATCGGCTGCGGCGGGGTGGGCATCGCCGTGATCCAGGGGGCGCGCCTGTCCGGCGCGGCGGTGATCGCCGGCGTGGACACGGTGGAGTCCAAGCACGGGGCGGCCCGCCGCTTCGGTGCCACCCATGCCGTGCATCCCGACCAGCTGGCCGGGCTCTCGGCCGAGATCACCGGCGGGGAGGGCTTCGACTACGTCTTCGAGGTGGTGGGGACACCGCAGACGATCCGGGCCGCCTGGGCGGCCACCCGGCGCGGCGGGACCGTCGTCATCGTCGGCGCCGGGCGCGCCGACCAGCAGGTCGAGTTCACCCCGTTCGAGCTGCTCTTCGACGGCAAGAAGATGCTCGCCTCGCTCTACGGCTCGGCCGACGTCCAGCGCGACTACGCCCGGCTGCTCGGCCTGTGGCGGGCTGGCCGGCTGGACCTGGCGGGCATGATCACCCAGCGGCTGAAGCTCGACGACCTCGACCAGGCGCTGGCCGCGCTCGGCAGCGGCGACGTCGTCAGGCAGGTCATTATTCACGGCTGACCCGCGCGGGCGGCGGAGCCGGGCACACCGGGCCGGCGCACCGGGGCCCGCGCACCCGACCGGCAAGGGCAGGGCTCATGATCCTGGATCGTTTCCGTGTCACCGACCAGGTGGCCGTGGTCACCGGCGCTGGCCGGGGAATCGGCGCGGCAACCGCGGTCGCCCTGGCCCAGGCCGGGGCCGACGTGGTGATCTCGGCGCGGACGCAGGACCAGCTGGCGCAGGTCGCGCGGGAGGTGGAGGCGGCTGGCCGGCGGGCGCTGGTGGTGCCAGCGGACCTGAGCGACCCCGACGCCGCGGCGGGGCTGGCGGACACGGCCGCCGAGGCGTTCGGCCGGCTGGACATCGTGGTCAACAACGTGGGCGGCGCGCTGCCGCGGCCATTCGCCGCGACCAAGCCGCGGCACCTGGTGAGCGCGTTCCAGTTCAACGTCGCTGTCGCCCATGCCCTGACCCAGGCGGCGGTCCCGCACCTGCTCGCCAGCGGCGGGACCGGGTCGGTGGTCAGCATCTCCTCGGCCGTGGGACGGACTGCGGGCCGCGGCTACCTCGCCTACGGCACCGCCAAGGCGGCGCTGGCCCACTACACCCGGCTGGCCGCCGCCGACCTCGCGCCCCGGATCAGGGTCAACGCGATCGCAGTGGGGGCGGTGGCCACCTCGGCGCTCGGCCTCGTGCTCACCGACGACACACTGCGGGGGCAGATGGAGAAGGCGACCCCGCTGGGCCGGATCGGCGACCCGGAGGACATCGCGGCCGCGGTGGTGTTCCTCGCCTCGCCGGCCGCGGGATACATCACGGGGAAGATCATCGAGGTCGACGGCGGCATCGAGCGGCCCAATCTCGACCTCGGCATCCCGGACGTCTGACCTGCGCCGGCGCCGTCTGGGAGATTTATCCGAATCATGTTCATCTGAGGCAATCGGGGTATGGCGACCCCCATCACCAGCCGGGCCGCGCCCGGCTGGTGATGGAGGCAGTCATGAGCAAGCCGACGATCGACCAGCTGCGGGAACAGGTCAGGGCACCGGTCATCACCGCTGGCGATCCTCAGTACGAGGAGGCTCGCGCTGTCCACAACGGCATGCTCGACAAACACCCCAAGGCAGTCATCCAGGCGGCGCACGTCGCTGATGTCATCGCCGGGGTCAACTTCGCCCGCGACGCCGGCCTGGAGCTGTCGGTGCGGGGCGGCGGGCACAGCGCCCCGGGATTCGGCACGACCGACGATGGTGTCGTCATTGACCTGTCGCCCATGCGGGACGTACATGTGGACCCGCAGGCGGGCACCGCCCGGCCAGGGGGCGGGACCACCTGGGGGGACTTCAACTACGCCACGCACGCCTATGGGCTCGCGACCACCGGCGGCATCATCTCCACGACCGGCGTGGGCGGGCTGACGCTCGGCGGCGGCATCGGCTACCTGGCCCGGGGGTACGGCCTGTCCATCGACAACCTGCGCTCGGCCGAGGTTGTCACTGCCGACGGGCGGGTGGCCATGGCGAGCGAGGACGAGAACGCCGACCTGTTCTGGGCACTGCGGGGTGGCGGCGGGAACTTCGGCGTGGTCACCTCGTTCGAGTTCCAGCTTCACCCCGTGGATGACATCTACGCCGGGATCTTCTTCTATGAACTGGAGTCCGCGGGGGACGTGCTGCGCTTCTTCCGTGACTTCATTCCCCGGGGCGCCGGAGGCCTACGGGGCGTTCCCGGCCTTCCAGATCGCGCCACCGCTGGAGTTCGTCCCGCCCGACCGGGTGGGTGACACGTTCTGTGCCGCGATCGTGCACTGGTCCGGGCCGGTCGAGGAGGGCGAGCAGGCCATGGCACCGTTCCGCGAGATCGCCCCGGTCGTCGCCGAAATGTCGGGGCCGATGCCCTACCCGGCGCTGAACGCCGCCTTCGACCCGCTCTTCCCCAAGGGCATCCGCAGCTACTGGAAGGGCACCTTCGCCACCGGATCTCACCGACGCCGCCATCGAGCAGCATGTCATTCACGGCGCCCAGGTGCCCGAGGTCAGCGCCACCATGCATCTGTATCCCGTGAACGGCGCCTGCCAGCGGGTCGGGGCCGGCGAGACCGCCTACGCCTACCGGGAAGCCACCTATGCGCCGGTGATCGTGGCGGCCTGGCAGGACCCGGCACTCGATGCCGAACGCGTCGGCTGGGTGCGCGAGTATTACGAGGCCATCGCGCCCCACTCCGAACCTGGTGGCTATGTCAACTTCATGGCCGAGGACGACGCCAGCCGGGTCCAGGACAACTACCGGGGCAACTTCCGGCGCCTCACCGAGATCAAGCGCACCTATGACCCCGGCAACCTCTTCCACCTGAACCAGAACATCCCGCCAGCGGCGTAAGCCCCGCGGGGTACGGCTCCGGCCGGGCAGCGGGTCCGGCCGGGCAGCGGGTCCGGCCGGGAAACGGTCCGGGCTGATGGCGTCCGTGCGTATACCGGTAGGATGAACCCCGTCCATCTCTTCGCTTTACTGCGTTCATACCAGGCGGCGATCTGCCGCATTCACGGGTGGGGGAGAGGAATGCGCCGGGCGCCCGCTGTGTCACGCCCTGCCTGGATGATGACACTTTCTGGGGGTAGGGGCGGTCAGCGCAGGTCGCCGGTCGAGATCATCGCGAACGCGGCCTCGTACGTCACCCGCAGCCCGGCGGCGGACGTGTCGGGGCTGCGCACCGGCTGGCTCGGGCGGTGGACCGACGGGGTCGCCGCGCTGCGCGGCGACTGTGTCACCTTCGCGAGCCACTGGCAGACGCACAACCACCGGATTCTCACCGAGACCGGGCCGCTGTGGGTGGTGCTCGGCGACTCCACCGCCCAGGGACTCGGCGCGCCCACCCCGGACGGCGGGTATGTCGGCCAGGTTCTCGCCGAGCTGCGGCTGCAGACCGGGCTGCCATGGCGCGTGCTCAACCTGTCCGTGTCCGGCGCGCTGATCCGCGACGTGCTGGCCGACCAGCTGCCCCGGCTTCCGGCCGCGCCCGACCTGGTGACCTGCGGGATCGGTGCCAACGACATCCTGTACGCGGCGCCGGGGAAGCTGTTCGCCGACCTGCGCGGGCTGCTCGGCGTCATCCCCGACGGCACGGTCGTCCTCGACCTGCCGCTGCCGTCCAGGCTCTGGGGGATTCTCGGCCGGATCAGCGTGCCCTACGTGACGCGGATCAACCGGATCATCCACGAGATGGCCGGGGCCCGCGACCTGCCGGTCGCCGAGATCTCCGCCCACTTCATGCCGCCCTGGGATGGGAAGTTCGCCTCCGACAGCTTCCACCCCAGCCAGGCCGGCTACCGCGACTGGGCCCGCGCGCTGCTCACGGCCATCCCGTGGGCGGCCGGCTCCCCGGCGCGGAGCTGGGCCATGGGCGCGGTCAGCCCGGCCTGAC
>DATKRG010000176.1:0-3229 GCA_035532275.1 Streptosporangiaceae bacterium
GGCTGCTGCGGTGGCCCTGGCTGCAGGGCGGCCGGACGTCGTCTCCGCAGATCGGGCAGGACTCCGATCCTGGGGAAACGGGATGGCCTTGCAGACAACTCGTCACCGCTCATGCTCCCGCTCGCTGCGCTGCCCGGTTGCACGATGCTAGGGCACCCCGGGCCCGATGGTGGCGCGCTTGCGCAAGGTAGGCGCGTCACGGCGGGCAGACGGGGTGGCGACGGGGCTTGACAAAGTTAGTGAGTGATTACTAACTTAGTGCCCATGGCACGGACCGGAGTGCGGATGAGCGCCGAGGAGCGCCGCGAGGCGGTGCTCGAAGCGGCAATCGTCGAGTTCGCGGCCGGCGGGCTGGCCGGCACCTCGACCGAGGATGTGGCGCGCCGCGCCGGGATCAGCCAGCCGTACCTGTTCCGGCTCTTCCCGACCAAGAAGGCGCTGTTCCTCGCCTTGTCACAGCGGTGCTTCCGGCAGATCGCGGATACGTTCGAGGCGGCCGCCGCCGACCAGGTGGGCGAGGACGCGCTGACGGCCATGGGCGAGGCCTACCACCGGCTGCTCGACAACCGCACGCTGCTGCTGCTCCAGCTGCATGCCTACGCCGCCTGCGGTGACCCGGACATCCGGGCCGCGACGCGCGCCGGGTACAAGGAACTCTGGCTGCTGGTGGAGCGGCTGAGCGGCCTGCCCTACGACCGGATCGTGGCGTTCTTCGCCATGGGCATGCTGATGAACGTGGCGGCGGCGATGGACCTGCCGGCCGTCGACGAACGATGGACAAGCTGGTGCTCGGCATGAGCCCAGCAGACGGCCATACCTAAAAATTTTCGGCACGAAAGTTAGTGACTACTCACTTATTAAAAGAGGAACGATGACCGACAGAGGACGCATCGTGTGGACCTTCGTTGTCACCTCGGCGGCGCTGTTCATGGCGTCGCTCGACAACCTGGTGGTCACCACCGCGCTGCCGTCGATCCGGGACCACCTGCACGCGTCGCTGGCCGGGCTGCAGTGGACCGTCAACGCCTACACCCTCACCTTCGCCGTGCTGCTGCTGACCGGGGCCACGCTCGGTGACCGGTTCGGCCGCCGCCGGATGTTCGTGATTGGCCTCGGCCTGTTCACGGCCGGCTCGGCCGCCGCCGCGCTCGCACCGGGGATCGGCTGGCTGGTCGCCGCGCGGGCCTTCCAGGGCGTGGGTGCCGCGGTCCTGGTCCCGCTGACGCTCACCCTGCTGTCGGCGGCCGTGCCGCCCGCCCGGCGCGGTCTGGCGCTCGGCGCCTGGGGTGCGGTGGGCGGCCTGGCCATCGCCATCGGGCCGCTCGTCGGCGGCGCCGTGGTGGAGGGCGCCTCCTGGCAGTGGATCTTCTGGCTGAACGTGCCGATCGGCGTGGCTCTGCTGCCGCTGGCCCGGGCCCGGCTCAGCGAGAGCTACGGCCCGGCGACCCGGCTGGACCTGCCGGGCCTGGTGCTGGCGAGCCTGGGCCTGCTCGGGATCGTGCTCGGCGTGGTGCGCGGCAACGACCACGGCTGGACCAGCCTGACCGTGCTGCCGCCCATGATCATCGGTGCGCTGCTGGTGGCCGGGTTCGTCGCCTGGGAGCTGCGGGCACCCCAGCCGATGCTGCCGCTGCAGCTGTTCCGCAGCCGCGGCTTCACCATGACCAACATCGCCTCGCTGCTGATGTTCTTCGGGATGTTCGGGTCGATCTTCCTGCTGGCGCAGTTCCTGCAGGTGGTCCAGCACTACTCGCCGCTGCAGGCCGGGCTGCGCACCCTGCCCTGGACCGCCATGCCGGTGCTCATCGCCCCCATCGCCGGCTTGCTGTCGGACCGGATCGGCGGCCGGGCGCTGCTGGCCGCCGGGCTGGCGCTGCAGGCGATCGGCCTGGGCTGGCTGGCCGCCCTCAGCAGCCCCACCGTGGCCTACATCACGCTGGTGCCCGCGTTCGTGGTCTCCGGGATCGGGATGTCGCTGTTCTTCGCGCCGGTCGCCAACGTCGTCCTCGGATCGGTGCGCCGCGACCAGGAGGGCATCGCCTCCGGTACGAACAACGCGATCCGCGAACTCGGCGGCGTGTTCGGGATCGCCGTGCTGGGCGCGGTGTTCTCGGCGCGGGGCGGCTACACGAGCGGGACGGCCTTCGTCTCCGGCCTGTCGTCGGCGGTCTGGATCGGCAGCGCGGCCGTGGCCGTCGCGGCGGCCGCAGCTCTGCTGCTACCCCGCCGCCGCACCGTAACACTCCCCGACCCGGCCCCCATCACCCCCACCCCAACCCCCGAACTGGACCTAGTCGGCTAACCCCGCCCGCCCCGCCACCGCTTAGCCCGACATTTCATCGCCCCCAGTCATTTCGGCGCCCGGCTTGTCCCGGTTCGTGGTCACGGAAGCGATGAAATGTCGGGGGGCGGGGCGGTACCGCCCGGGGGCGGCCCCGTTACGGGGCCGCCCCCGGGGCGCCTATCCGCCAGAGCGCCGACTCGTCCCACGCGCCCACGATGGCCGCGTCCGGGTCCTGGCCGCGCAGGCGCGCCCACCGCTCCGCCAGCAGTTGCAGCCGGACCGTCATCGGGATCTGCGCCAGCAACGGCGGCAGCCCGTCGGCATGGGCCGCCAGCACCGACACCGGTACCCGCTCCGCCCGCGCGGCGTCGCCGAGCGCAGCGGTCAGCCCGTCCGGGTCAGCGCCGGGCTCCAGCAGCAGCAGCCCGTCCGCCGCCGTGTAGGGCACGGCCCCGCCGTGCAGCAGCCGGTCCGGGTCGAAGCCCTCGGCCAGCATCCGGGCCGCCTCCCGGATCTTCAGGGCGCCTTCCCGGGCGGTGATCCCCCACGGGCCGCAGCCGGCGATCGCCAGGCTGCGCGCGGGCATGGCCACCTCATCCATGCCCGGGTCGGCACACACCCGGCGGACCACCGCGGCGGTGGCGGCCACCTGCTCGGCCGACCCGTCCGCAGCGCCGAGCTCGTGGGCGAGCCGGGCGAGCACCGCCAGCGTCGCGGTGTAGCTCACCGAGTAGGTGTGCGACTCATCGGGCGGGACGGTCTCGATCGCCTCCGGCCAGCCGCGCCCGGTGCCGGTGATCGAGACCAGCGGGACGCCGGCCGCCAGCGCATCGGCCCTGGCCCGGGCGGCGTAGGCGGTCTCCCCGGTGTGGCTGATCACCAGCAGCGCGTCCCCCGGCCGCGGGCCGGGACTCCACCGCGCCCAGGTCACGGCCGGGTACCAGC
>DATKRG010000177.1:0-16780 GCA_035532275.1 Streptosporangiaceae bacterium
CGGGACGGCGTGGCCGGTGTGGCGGGCCGGGGCGGCTCCACTAGGCTCCATAACCGACGCCTCATAACCGGCACCTCCGTGCAACCACTCAGGAGTCACCCGTGGCCGCCATCGAAGCTGTCTTCGCCCGGCAGATCCTGGACTCGCGGGGCAACCCGACCGTCGAGGCCGAGGTGGCGCTCGATGACGGCACCGTGGGCCGGGCTGCCGCACCCAGCGGTGCCTCGACCGGCGCGGCCGAGGCGGTCGAACTCCGCGACGGCGATGACGACTACGGCGGCAAGGCGGTCACCCAGGCGGTCCAGGGGGTCATCGAGGAGATCCAGCCGGCCCTGCTCGGGTACGACGCCGATGACCAGCGCCTGATCGACCAGGCGATGATCGACCTGGACCGGACCCCGGACAAGTCCCGGCTCGGCGCGAACGCGATCGTCGCCGTCAGCATGGCGGTGGCGAAGGCTGCCGCGGAGTCCGCGAACCTGCCCCTGTTCCGGTACCTCGGCGGCCCCAACGCGCACGTGCTGCCGGTGCCGATGATGAACATCCTCAACGGCGGGGCCCACGCCGACAACAGCGTCGACGTCCAGGAGTTCATGATCGCGCCAGTGGGGGCGGCGACCTTCGAGGAGGCAGTCCGCTGGGGCGCGGAGACCTACCACGCGCTCAAGTCGGTGCTGAAGCAGCACGGCCTGTCCACCGGGGTGGGGGACGAGGGCGGTTTCGCGCCGGATCTGGCCCACAACCGTGCGGCGCTCGACCTCATCGTGGAGGCGATCGCCAAGGCCGGGTTCGCGCCCGGGCTCGACATCGCGCTGGCGATCGACGCCGCCGCTACCGAGTTCCACGCCGACGGCGCCTACACCTTCGAGGGCTCGCCGCGCAGCGCCGCGGACATGACCGGCATCTACACGCAATGGCTGGACGCCTACCCGATCGTGTCCCTGGAAGACCCGCTGGCCGAGGAGGACTGGGCGGGCTGGCAGGCGCTGACCGCGGCAGTCGGCGACCGGGTGCAGATCGTCGGCGATGACATTTTCGTCACGAACCCGGAGCGGCTCAGGCGTGGTATCGCCGAGGGCACGGCCAACGCCCTGCTGGTCAAGCTGAACCAGATCGGCACGATCACCGAGACCCTGGACGCGGTCGCGCTGGCCCACCGCAGCCGTTATGCCTGCATGATCAGTCACAGATCAGGCGAAACGGAGGACACCACGATCGCCGACTTCGCCGTGGCGACCAACTGCGGGCAGATCAAGAGCGGGGCACCGGCCCGGACGGAGCGGGTGGCCAAGTACAACCAGCTGCTGCGGATCGAGGAACTGCTCGACGATGCCGCCAGGTACGCGGGCGCGGGCGCCTTCCCCAGGACACCGACGGGACAATGACCGGCGAGCGCGGGCGCCCGCAGGCGGCGGACCGGGCCCGGTTCACCAGCCGGGCGGCCGTCCTGGCCGTGGTGATGTGTGCCATCGCGCTGAGCCTGGCCTACCCGGTGCGTGAGTACATCGCGCAGAGCCGTCAGATCGAACAGCTCCAGGCGCAGCGGCAGGGGCTGCTGGCACAGCTGAGGGCACTGGAACACGAGCAGAAACGCCTGAACGATCCCGCCTTCATCGAGCAGCTGGCCCGGGACCGGCTGCATTTCTGCCTGTCCGGCCAGACCTGCTATGTGATCATCGGCGGCGGATCCGGGCACAGCGCGGCGGAGCTCGCCCGGGCCGCTGCCACCCCTTGGTACGCACGGCTGTGGCACTCGGTGCAGCAAGCTGACCACGGCAGGCCGCAGTGATGACCGACGAGGCGGTGGTCGGGCGGCAGCTCGGCCGCCCGCCGCGGGGTGTCCGCCGGGTCGCCCACCGCTGCCTGTGCGGGCTGCCCGATGTGGTCGAGACCGCGCCCCGGCTGCCCGGCGGCACGCCATTTCCCACGCTGTACTACCTGACCTGCCCGCGGGCGGTGGCGGCGGTCAGCCGGCTGGAGGCGGGCGGCATGATGCGGCAGCTGCAGCAGCGGCTTGCCACCGATCCCGGGCTGCACCGCGCCTACCTGGCCGCGCACCGCGACTACCTGGCCCGCCGGGACGAGGCCGCGCGCGAGGCTGGTGCGGAGCCGCTGCCCGCAGGCACGCAGAGCGCGGGCGGGATGCCGGACCGGGTCAAGTGCCTGCACGCCCTGGTCGCGCATGAGCTCGCGGTACCAGGTGGCAACCCGCTAGGACGGCTGGCCGCCGACGCGGCCGGCCCGTGGTGGCAAGCAGGCCCCTGCGTCAGCGACGAGGACCGGTGAGACACCCGCTGCCTCCGGCACGACCATGCGAAGCGCCCGCGAGGGAGGCCAACAGATGAGGGTGGCGGCGATCGACTGCGGGACTAACTCGCTGCGGCTGCTGGTGGCGGACGTGGACCCGGCGGCGGGCACGCTGGCTGACGTGGACCGGCGGATGGAGATCGTGCGGCTGGGCCAGGGGGTGGATGCCACGGGGCGGCTGGCGCCGGATGCGCTGGCCCGGACGCTGGCGGTGCTGGCGGACTACGCCGCGACCGTGGCGGGGGCTGGTGCGCCGCCGGTGCGGATGGTCGCGACCAGCGCGACCAGGGACGCGGCCAACGCGGCCGACTTCGTCACCGGCGTGCGCGGCGTGCTCGGGATCGACCCGGAGGTGCTGACCGGGGACGAGGAGGCGCTGCTCTCGTTCACTGGCGCGACCGCCGAACTGGCAGCGGGCCAGGCGGCCCCGCCGTACCTGGTCGCCGACATCGGCGGCGGCTCGACCGAGTTCGTGCTGGGGGATCCGCCGATGGTGACCGCCGCCGCATCGGTGGACATCGGCTGCGTCCGGATGACCGAGCGGCACCTGCGCGGCGACCCGCCGACCCCAGCGCAGGCAGCGGCGGCGAGGGCCGACATCGATGCCGCGCTGGACGTGGTAGCGGCGAAGATCCCCGTCACCGACGCCCGCACCCTCGTCGGCCTCGCCGGCTCGGTGACGACGGTGGCCGCGCTCGCACTCGGGCTCCAGGCCTACGACGCCGCCCGGATCCACCACGCCCGGATCAGCGCCGGGCAGGTGCGCGAGCAGGCGGCCCGGCTGCTGGCACAGCCGCACGCGGAGCGGGCCAGGCTGGGCGTGATGCATCCCGGCCGGGTCGATGTGATCGCCGGCGGGGCCATGGTGCTGGAGGAGATCATGACCCGGTTCCGGTTCACCGAGGTGCTCGTCAGCGAGCACGACATCCTGGACGGCATCGCGTGGTCGCTGGCACTGGGGGCACCTGGTGCCCAGGGCTGAGGCCGGCGGCAGCCCGCGGCCTGCCTCGCTGGCGGCGCCAGTGCCGCCCGGCACCGGGTGGCCCGATGACCCCGCCACCGGCCAGACCCCGGTCGCCCGCGACGCCGCGCAGGTGCGCGCCCTGGCGGCGGGCGCGGGCACGCTGGCCGAGCTGGTGGCCAGGCAGTCGGTCTGCCGGGCCTGCCCGCGGCTGGTCGGGTGGCGTGAGCAGGTGGCCGCGGGCAAGCGCCCCTCCTCACGTGCCGAGCAGTACTGGGGACGTCCGATCCCCGGCTGGGGGGATGAGCACCCCGGGGTGCTGATCGTCGGCCTGGCTCCGGCTGCGCACGGCGGCAACCGGACCGGCCGGATCTTCACCGGCGACCGCAGCGGTGACGTCCTGTTCGCGTCCTTGCACCGGTGCGGGCTCGCCGCCCAGCCGGAGTCGGTCGCGGCCGGGGATGGCCAGCGGCTGATCGGCGCCCGCATGGTGGCGGCGGTGCGCTGTGCGCCCCCGGTCAACAAGCCGACCGTGGCCGAACGCGACACGTGTGCACCGTGGCTGACGGCGGAGTACGCGAAAGTCGCGGGCTCGGTCCGGGTAGTGGTGTGCCTGGGAGGGTTCGCGTGGCAGGCGATGTGGCCGGTGCTGCGTTCGGCCGGATTCGTGCTGCCCCGGCCCCGTCCGGCCTTCGGTCATGGCGTCGAGGTCAGGCTCACGGGCGGCGGTGGCGGAGCGGCTGGGCGCGGGCTGCTACTAACGGCTTGCTATCACCCCAGCCAACAAAACACTTTCACCGGGCGGGTGACGCCCGCCATGCTGGACGAGGTTTTCCGCCGGGCGCGGGCCGAGGGCAGCCGGGCCTGACCAGCAGCGACCGGTGAACCCAAGTGCGATCACTCTCTGTATACAATCTCTTCAAGGCACGGTAAAATTGTTACTCTGCGCATTCAACTGATGATCACGGAATTGAATATGTGCACCTCGGGGAAACTTTCTCCACCATTCGGCCGCCCTCGAATTATCCGGGTCGCCCGGGGTATCATTACCCAGCCCCCGTAGCCCAAAGGAAGAGGCCGGCCCCCTAAAAGGGTCCCCAGTGTCGGTTCGATCCCGACCGGGGGCACCCACGTCTTGACTCCTGGACCTGCGACGATTCAGGCATATCCATGGATGGTGGGCCGCGGTCGCACGAGTGGCGATGCCGCGGGCGCGCTAGCCAGGTTTTCAGATCTGATATACCGCCATTCGGGGACAGGCTCTGATCACGTTCGCGTAACTGGCGCGCCGGGCAATGGCTAATCCCCGTTTCCGGCGCTGTGAGCAGGTCAGTTGCCCTCTGCGAAGTGGTTGCGGAGGGTGTCCGCCGCAGGCGCGGGCGGGCTGCCGCCTGGCGCCAGTCGCTGAGCCGGGCCGTCAGCCGCTGAGCCGGGCCGTCAGCCGCTGATATCGGGGCCCGCCCGGGTGATGGTCACCCGCAGAACGACCCGGTGCTCGCTCTCCATCGCCGCCCGGTAGTCGTCCCAGTCCGAGTGCTCGCCAGCGACCAGCCGGTAGTAGTCGACGAGCAGGTCCATCGCCTCGGGCAGCGAGATGACCTCCGCGTCACCCTCGACCTGGACCCAGTCGCCGAAGAAGCCGTCGTTCAGGACACACAGCGACACCCGTGGATCGCGCCGCGCGTTCCGGGCCTTGACCGCGGTCTCGCGGGTGCTGACCAGCACCCGGCCCTTTCCGTCAACCGCGCACAGCACCGGTGACAGCTGCGGCCGCCCGTCCGACCTGACTGTGGCAAGCACCGCCCGGTGATGGGCTCGCAGGTACTCCCGGGCGGTGTCCAGATCCATCTCAGGCGAAGTTCAGCCTCGTGCGCCGCTGGCGCTCGTACTCGTGGACGATCGCGCTCGCGTAGCCATGCGACAGCCCGTGCTCGTCCGACAGCCAGTGAGCGCGTTCCTCACATCGCAGGAACGCGGGGCCCGATTCCAGTCGTCTGAACCACTCAACCAGGTCGCGTCCGGTGACGGACGGGATGCGCGCGATCAGGTTCCTATGCGTCTCCGGGGAGTGGTTCAGTGTCACGGGCACCTCCAGAGCGGACCGACTCCTTAGTTGTTGAGACTGCACCACCTGCACGCCCCTGACAACCCCCTGCCGTTAGCTTTCCGTAATAAACGCGCCGGCTGGCGTCCACCGGGCCGTCCACCCCGCGTACCGCACAGCGGTGCCCCCGGCGTCCAGGATGCCGGGGGCACCGTCGCGAGTGCGGTCAGCCGGTCAGGAACCGAGCGGGAAGCTGACCCCGGCGAGTGAGCTGAACGCGAATCCGGGGCTGCCGATGATCAGCATGGCTCCGTTCGGGCGGATGTCCAGGCTGCCTTCCGAGCCGCCGTTCGTGTAGATGGGCAGGTACAGGAAGTGGGTGGGCCGGTCACCCTTCGGCAGGACAGCGAACTTGTTGTTCGAGCCGGAGGAATGCAGCGAGCCGACGAGGCGGACGACGCCGTTGCTGACGGCCACGCCCGGGTTGCCGGTGCCGTCGCTGCCCTGGGAGGACGCCCAGCCGTTGAGCAGCGTCAGGCTCTTGGACCCCAGCGTAAGCGGGTAGGAGACGCCCGCCAGCGAGGAGAAGCCCTCGGTGGCGCTGTTGCCGAACAGGAACAGGCCACCGCTCGGGGAGACCTCCAGGCTGCCTTCCGCGCCGTTGTCAGCGTAGATCGGTATGTACAGGTAGTGGCTGGGCCGGTAGGCCGTCGGCAGGATCGCGAACTCGTTGTTCGTCCCGGACGGCTGATACACCGACCCGGACAGGCGGACGACGCCGTTGCTGATCGCCGCGCTCGGATTGCCCGTGCCGTCGGTGCCCTGGGCGGATGTCCAGCCGTTGATGGGGGTCAGTTTCAGCGGCCCCGCCGTGAGCGGGTAGGAAACGCCGGCCAGCGAGGAGTAGCCCTGGGTGTTACCGCCACCGAACAGGTACACCCTGCCGTCGGGGTTGATCTGCAGGCTGCCCTCCCCGTCGCTGAGCGTGTAGATCGGCAGGTACAGGAAGTGGTTCGGCCGGTAGGCGGCGGGCAGGACGGCGAACTCGTTGTTGGAGCCCGACGACTGGTGCAGGGAACCGGACAGGTAGACGATGCCGTTGCTGATGCCGACCGAGGGGTCGCCGGTGGTGTAGATCGGCTGGCTTGATGCCCAGCCGTGGATCAGCGTCAGCTTGTGGAATGTCACACCCGCCGGCACGGGGGCCTGGGTGGCGGCCCGGGCGGCGTGGCCGGACGCCTGTGATGCCGCGAGGGCGGACCCGCCGAGGGAGAACACCAGTGCCAGCGCCGCGAGACCGGTCGCTGCTGACTGGGTCAGGAGTGAGCGCGTGCGAATCATTGATCCGGCAGCCTTTCGGTTACCTCCGCCGCCCTTGCGGCGAAGTTGCTCGTGCCAGTGAGAGCGCAGGGCACCCACCTGGCCAACAACTTTGCGGCTAGGAGATCAGCGGGATGTTGACGTGTGCGCCCAGATGCGGGGGGTTCTGGAGCGGCGTGTTGCTCCCGAGACGCTACCGCATCAGCGCATACCAGGTGTAATAAGGACATAAAGGTACGATCGCCGGCCTGGCCACCGCCACGGCCGCCCGCCGGGCCGGCTTCAGGCCCGTGGGGACCGGCCATCCGTCAGGACAGCCGGCCGGCCGTACAGCCGGCCGTCCGTACAGCCGTCGGTCAGGACAGCCGTTCGACGATCATCGCCATCCCCTGGCCGCCGCCGACACACATCGTTTCCAGGCCGAACGTCTTGTCGTGGAACTGCAGGCCGTTCAGCAGCGTGCTGGTGATCCTGGCCCCGGTCATGCCGAATGGGTGACCTACCGCGATCGCCCCGCCGTTGACGTTCAGCTTGTCGATGTCGATGGACAAGTCCCGGTAGGAGGGGATGACCTGGGCGGCGAACGCCTCGTTGATCTCCACCAGGTCGATGTCGTCGATGGTCATCCCGGCCCGCTGCAGCGCCTGCCGCGAGGCCTCGACCGGCCCCAGCCCCATGATTTCGGGCGAGAGCGCCGACAGCCCGGTGGCGACGATCCTCGCCAGCGGCGTGATGCCGAGGTCCGCAGCCTTGCGGTCAGTCATGATCACCACCGCGGCTGCGCCGTCGTTGAGCGGGCAGCAGTTGCCAGCCGTGACTGTCCCGTCCGGGCGGAACACCGGCTGCAGCCCGGCCACCTTCTCCAGCGTGGTGCCCGGCCGGGGGCCGTCGTCGGCGGCCACCTCGGTGCCATCCGGCAAAGTGGCCGGGGTGATGTCGCGCTGCCAGAACCCGTTCGCGAGCGCCTTCTCGGCCAGGTTCTGTGACCGCACCCCGAACTCGTCCTGCTCGGCCCGGCTGATGCCGCGGATCTGGGCGACGTTCTCGGCGGTCTGGCCCATGGCGATGTAGATGTCGGGCACGGCATCGTCCTCGCGCGGGTCGTGCCAGGCCGCCGTGCCCTCGCCGGAGCGGGCCAGCGTCCGCTCCTCGGCCGGCGCGAACACCGGGTTCCTGGTGTCCGGCGAGCTGTCGCTGCTGCCCTTGCCGAACCGGCTCACGCATTCCACCCCGGCCGAGATGAACACATCACCCTCGCCGGCCTTGATGGCGTGGAAAGCCATCCGGGTGGTCTGCAGTGACGAGGAGCAGTACCGGGTGACCGTGGTGCCGGGCAGGTGGTCGAAGCCCAGCATGACCGCGACCACACGGGCCATGTTGAAGCCCTGCTCGCCGCCGGGCAGGCCGCAGCCCAGGATCAGGTCACCGATGTCGGCCGGGTCGAGCTGGGGCACCTTGGCCAGGGCAGTGGCCACCATCTGGCGGGTCAGATCATCGGGCCGGATGGTGGTAAGCGATCCCTTGAAGGCACGCCCGATCGGTGAGCGGGCGGTGGCGACGATGACGGCCTCGGTCATGGGTACTCCCTGAAGGTCGTGGCTTACCGCTAAGCAGCCTATGCCAGCCCGCCGCGGCGTCCCAGGGCCCGGGAGGGCCGGGTGGGATAGCGTCGGTGGCACGGGCACGGGCCTGGCACGGGAGAGCCGCAAGGGCGCGGCCGCCTGACCCGGGCGGCCTGGGGAGGGTGGCTGATGCAGGTCCATGAGTCGTTGAACGAACTGGTCGGCAACACCCCGCTGGTCAGGCTGCGCGCGGTCACCCGCGGGCTGGCGCGCCCGGGCCGCCCGGCCCCGGACGTCCTGGCCAAGGTGGAGTACTTCAACCCGGGCGGATCAGTGAAGGACCGGATCGCGCTGCGGATGGTGGAGGCAGCTGAAGCCTCCGGCGCGCTCCGGCCCGGCGGCACGATCATCGAGCCGACCTCCGGCAACACCGGGGTCGGGCTCGCGATCGTGGCGGCCGAGAAGGGGTACCGCTGCCTGTTCGTCTGCCCGGACAAAGTCGCCCAGGACAAGATCAGCGTGCTGCGCGCCTACGGGGCGGAAGTGGTGGTCTGCCCCGGCACCGTGTCCCCGGACCATCCGGACTCCTACTACTCGGTGTCCACCCGGCTGGCCCGCCAGACGCCAGGCGGCTGGAAGCCGGACCAGTACGCCAATCCGGAGAACCCGGCCTCGCACTACCACTCCACCGGGCCGGAGATCTGGGCGCAGACGGACGGGAAGGTCACCCACTTCGTGGCCGGCATCGGCACCGGCGGGACGATCACCGGTGCCGGCCGGTACCTCAAGGAGGTCTCCGGCGGCGCGGTCAAGGTGATCGGCGCCGACCCGGAAGGGTCGGTGTACTCGGGCGGGACGGGCCGCCCCTACCTGGTGGAGGGTGTGGGCGAGGACATCTGGCCGGACACCTACGACCCGGAAATCTGCGACCAGGTGATCGCCGTCAGCGACGCGGAGTCGTTCCGGATGACCCGCCGCCTGGCGCGCGAGGAGGCGCTGCTGGTCGGCGGCTCATGCGGGCTCGCGGTCGTGGCCGCGCTGCGGGTCGCCGCCACCGCGGCCCCCGGTGACGTGATCGTCGTGCTGCTGCCCGACGGCGGCCGAGGCTACCTCTCGAAGATCTTCAACGACGAGTGGATGGCCGACTACGGCTTCCTCACCGCCCAGAGCACCGAGCCCAAGATCGCCGACGTGCTGGCCAGCAAGCAGGGGGGCCTGCCGGAGTTCGTGCACTCCCACCCGGGGGAGACCGTCGCCGCCGCGATCGGGATCCTGCGCGAGTACAACGTGTCTCAGCTGCCGGTGATGCAGGCCGAGCCGCCGGTGATGGCGGCCGAGGTGGTCGGCTCGATCGTGGAGCGCGACCTGCTCGACGCGCTCGTGTCCGGCCGGGCCAGCCCGAAGGACCCGGTCGGCGAGCACATGTCGGCGCCGCTGCCGATGGTGGGCTCGGGTGAGCAGGTCAGCCGGGCGGTGCAGGCGCTGGAGAAGGCGGGGGCCGCGGTCGTGCTGGTCGACGGCCGCCCCGCCGCCATGATCACCCGCCAGGACGTGCTCGCCTTCCTGGCCAGGGGCACGGCATGACCGCGCCCGGGTTCGAGACGCTGGCGATCCATGCCGGGCAGGACCCGGATCCGCGCACCGGTGCGGTGGTGCCGCCCATCTACCAGGTCTCCACCTACGCCCAGGATGGGGTGGGCGGGCTGCGCGAGGGCTATGAGTACTCGCGCACCGCGAACCCCACCCGGACCGCGCTGGAGCAGTGCCTGGCGGCGCTGGAAGGCGGCGTCCGTGCGCTGGCGTTCGCCTCCGGCATGGCCGCCGAGGACTGCCTGCTGCGCACCATCTGCCAGCCCGGCGACCACGTGCTGATCGGCGATGACGCCTACGGCGGCACGTTCCGCCTGTTCGACAAGATCCTGTCCCGCTGGCAGGTGAGCTACGCGGCGGTGGCCCTGACGGACCCGCAGGCCGTACGGCGCGCGCTCGCCGAGCGGCCGGTGCGGGTGGTCTGGGCGGAGACGCCGACCAACCCGCTGCTGTCGGTGGTGGACATCACCGCGCTCGCGCAGGCGTGCCGGGAGGCTGGCGCGCTGCTGGTGGTGGACAACACGTTCGCCTCGCCCTACCTGCAGAACCCGCTCGCGCTGGGCGCCGACGCGGTTGTCCACTCCACCACCAAGTACCTGGGCGGGCACTCCGACGTGGTCGGCGGTGCGGTGGTGGTGGCCGACCACGCGCTCGGCGAGCGCCTCGCGTTCGCGCAGAACGCGACCGGCGCGGTAGCGGGCCCGTTCGATGCCTGGCTGACGTTGCGTGGCATCCGGACGCTCGCGATCCGGATGGACAGGCATAGCCAGAACGCTGCCCGGGTGGCGGATGCACTCCTCACCCATCCAGCGGTGACCGGGGTGCTCTACCCCGGCCTGCCCACGCACCCGGGCCATGAGGTGGCGGCCAAGCAGATGCGCGGGTTCGGCGGCATGGTCTCGTTCCGGGTGCGCGGCGGCGAGGCGGCGGCGGTCGCGGTCTGCGGGCGGACCCGGCTGTTCACACTGGGGGAGTCCCTGGGCGGGGTGGAGTCGCTGATCGAGCATCCGGGCCGGATGACCCATGCGTCGGCGGCCGGGTCGCCGCTGGCCGCGCCCGGTGACCTGGTGCGCCTGTCGGTCGGCATCGAATCCGCTGACGACCTGGTGGCGGATCTGCGCCAGGCGCTGCCGTCCTGACCCAGCGCTGGGCCGGGCGCGATCAGCGGACTCGACCTCATCGCTTGATCTCATATAGCTTGAACTCAAGCAGTTTGATTTCAAGGGAGGACGTGGGCAAATGACTACAGTGGCTGTGCGGCACCGCGTGACGGACTACGGCAAGTGGCGGGCGATCTTCGACGAGCACGGTGCGGCCCGCGCCGCGCACGGGGAGAAGAGCACGACCGTGCTGCGTGACGCGGCCGACCCGAATGAGATCCTCGTCATCATCTCCTGGCCCGCGATGGCCAACGCGCAGGCCTTCCTGGACGACCCCTCGCTCAAGGAGGCCATGTCCCAGGCGGGCCTGGCCGGGCCGCCGCGGGTCGAGGTCTATGAGGAGGCGGGCGCCTGAACCGTCCACGTCGCACCACTGACGGGCCAGCCCCGGCACCTGCCGGGGCTGGCTCCGCGCCGCTCATCACCGTCGCCGCCGATTTCGAGCGCGAGTACCCGGGGGCGAGCGGGCTGGCCACCGAGTGCTTCGCCAACCTGGTCCGGACCGGCGACATGCTCATCGGACTGCACAACCGCGAGGCGGCGCAGGCGCACCGGCTGTCCGCGACTGCCCGGATGACGCTGGCCGTGATCGAGGGCGCGGGCGAGCCGCTGGAGCCGGGGGTCATCGCCGAGCGGCTGCTCATCACCTCGGGCAGCATGACCTCGATGCTCGACACGCTGGAGAAGCGGGGCCTGGTCAGGCGCATGCCGCACCCGGCGGACCGGCGCAAGCTGCTGGTCGATGTGACCGACGAGGCGGTGGCCGTCCTGGACGGCCTGCTGCCCTCGTTTCACCTGCGGGAGCGGGCGGTGATGGATGACGCGCTGACCGCTCACGAGCAACGCGACCTGCTGGTCCTGCTGGCAAAGGTGCAGGGGGCCGCCCAGGCCGAGGAAGCGGGCCGGCCACGCCGGGAGGCAAGGCGGCTCAAGCCGCGAAAGCAGACGCAATAAAAGGCCGTCACGGGTGCGGGTCTCCATGGGCATATGGCAAAGGGCGGGCAAAATCCAGGTCCGCCAATCCTCAATCCGGCCGGGCTCATCCGGCAACCGCAGCACGTCTGACCCTCCGCGCCGGGAATTGCCCGCTCGCTGCCGGCCCGGTCAGGGCCGCCGGACCAGCGGTCAGGGCTGCCAGACCATGAGCACCAGGATGGCCAGCCAGAGCAGGCTGACCACACCGCCCATGGAGGCGATCCGGCCCCGTTCCACGCTCGCGACGTGCGCGGCGGCAACCCCGCCGGATCCGGCCTGGGCGGCCTGGTCGGGGTCCGCGTCGGCCGCCCCGGTGCCGCCCTCCTCGGCCGCATCCGGCGCTGGCGTGACCGCGGGCTGGCCGCCCGCCGCCGCCAGCGCGGCGATGGCGCGCCGCTGGTCGCGCATGATGAGCACCAGCAGCACGAGGGCGACCACGTACAGGGTCATCGAAGCGGTCAGCCATGCCTTGCCGAGATCATGCAGCGACTGCCCGAGAATGATCCCGAACACCAGGACCGCCAGCGACGCGGCGCCGAAGATCCTGGTCATCACGAGCAGATGCCGCAGCACGGCGGCGTTGCGGGTGCGGATGGCGCGGGGGCTGGACATGATCGCCATGGTGACCGGCCCGATCGTGAAGATCACGAAGGCGACGTGCAGCCAGAGCACCAGCCGGTCGGTGAAAGACATGAAGCGATCCTAGTGCTCTGTGGGGCGGGAGCCGCATGACGATGCCCGCCAGCGCCAGAGGCAGGCGGGCCGTCGACGGAAACGATCCCCTGGCACAACAGTGCCAGGGGATCGCCTTGCGCAGCAGGCTGTCCCGGCGGGCGGGCCTATGCCCTAGTCGCGGGTGGACGCCTCCGCGGGTGCGGAGGCACTGGTGTTCGCGGAGCCCTTGCCGCCCTTGTTGACGAACCATGCGGCCGCCAGGCAGACAATGCCGATCACGAACGAGGCAGCCATCCGCAGGGCGTGGTGGCCGCTCGACCCCTTGATGTGGCCGAGGATCCCGGGCAGGGACCCAGCGGGGACGGCAAGGTAGACGATGCCGAGGATGATGCCGACGACGCCGATGATCGCGAGAACCAGCGCGATCACTCGCTTGTTCGACTGGCCGCCCGCGTCGCTGACAGAACTCACGTAGTCCTCCTAGGAAAGATGTGCCGGGCCTCGCTCCGCCTGCCGCTGGTCCGGCCCGCTCATCAGCTGTGACTGCCGAACGCTACTACTACGAGAAGGGAACGTGCGTGGCGATGTCGCAAAATACTTAAGTCACCCTATCGCTTAGACGCCCGGCGGGTGCGCAGGAAGTCCTTTACGACGAACTCGCCCAGCCGCTCCGGCTGCGCGCGCAGGACCCGGCCGCCGTTGCGCCGCGCGACCTCGTCGACAAAGGCGGTCAGCCTTTCGTCGTCGACGAGCATGAAGATGTTCAGGGCGGCCCGGCGCCTGGTCATCTTGTCCACCTCGGCCAGGGTGAGCTCCAGCGTCTCCGGGGCGGGCGGCCAGTCGAAGCAGGACTGCCCGTCCCGCCGCAGATGCGCGGTTGGCTCGCCGTCGGTCACGATGAGCACCACCGGGTCGTGCTCGGGCCGGCGGTCCAGGTAACGCCCGGCCAGCACGAGCGCGTGATGCAGGTTGGTGCCCTGGACCATGTCCCAGCCCAGCCCGGCCAGGTCGGTCTCGCGCAGCTCCCGCGCGTAGTTGGAGAAGCCGATCACCTGCACCGAGTCCTGGGGGAACCGGCTGCGCACCAGCGCGTGCAGCGCGAGCGCGGTCTGCTTGGCGGCACCCCAGGTACCCCGGATGGCCATCGAGTAGGACAGGTCCACCAGCAGGCACACCGCGGCGCTGGCCCGCCGCTCGGTCTCCCCCACCTCGAAGTCGGCGGCGGACAGCCGTACCCGGGGCGGGTCACCCTCCCAGTGCTGTGGGTCGCCCCGCCCGGGCCGGCGGCGGAACGAGGCGGCGTCTCGCAGCAGCGCCCGGCGCACGGTCGTGGGGGCGTCGATCGCTTGCTCGTCCCCGAACTGCCAGGGCCGGGTCGCCCCGGTGTACTCGCCGGCCTGCCCGGCGTCGTGCTGCTCGTGGTCCCCGTAGCCGCCTTCGGGCAGGTCAGCGAAGACCCGGCGCAGCGCGGTCTCGCCCAGCCTGCGCACCGCCTTCGGGGTCAGTTCCAGCTTGCCAGCGTTGCGCTGCAGGTAGCCCTGGCGCTCCAGCTCCCGTTCGGTCTGCCGCAGCGCGTCCATGTCGTCGACGGCCGCGCGGCCCAGCGCTCGCCGGACCGCGGCCTCGTCGATGTCGTCCAGCCGGGCACCGGGGTAGTCCTGGCGCAGCGCCGCTTCCAGTTCCGCGAGGTCGGCCAGGTCGGCCAGGGCGGTGGTGGCGTCCCCCAGGTCGAGCGGGCTGCTGCCGGTCATGGTCTCGCCGCGCCCGCTCGCCATGTCCAGCTCCGGGCGGCGGGCACGCAGCGCGTCGGACAGCCGCCCCATCTCCGCCGCGAGCCCGGCGTCCGAGAGCGCCTGCTGCATCAGCCCGGCCAGCTCGTCGCGCTGGTCCGCGCTCAGCGAGGACATCAGCCGCTGTGCCGCCATCGCCCGCCGGACCAGGGCGTCGACCAGTTCCTCCAGGTTGGCTGGGGCGTCCGGGAACAGGTCGGCGTACTTGCTCATGAACGCGTCGAAGTCCGCCTGGGTGTGCTCGCCGCGTTCGTCCGCCGCCAGCATCTGGTTCAGGTCGGCCAGCATGTCTTTGACCCGCTGCAGCGCCTCGGGGTCGGGGTTTTCCAGCACGTCCTTCATGCCGCGGAACTGGCTGTCCAGCACCTGCCGCCGGAGCAGGTCCTTGAGCTGCTCGAAGGTCTCCCGGGCGGCCGCCGAGCGCCATTCGTAGTCGGCGAGCCGCCGGATGGCCTGCGCGGTGTCGGCGGGCAGCGAGTCCAGCTCGGCCTCCCGCATCCTGGCCTCGTCACCGGGATCGGGGAACAGCTCGGCCCGTTCCTGCCCGATCGCGGTGTCCAGCAGCGCCCGGGCCTGCTCCAGGATGCCGTCGAGGCGGCCGCGGTGGCGTATCTCCTGCTGGCGGTCCCGCACCCGCCGCAGGATGTCGTCCAGGCCCCGCCGGCCCGTCAGGCCGCGCCGGAGCAGGTCGCGCAGGGCGGTCGCGGGATCGGAGCCGCCGAGCACTGCGTCCCCGAGTTCGTCCAGGGCGAGCCGGGCGTCGTAGGGCGGCGCGAGCGGGTCGGGGCCGTCGTGGTACTGGCCGTAGCGGTAACCGGTCACGCCCGCTCCTCCGTCCGTGTGCCTCCCTCGCGGGCGCTTCGCTTGGTCGTGCCGCAGGCGCGCCATCCGCGCGGCGGCCCGGCGCCTGCGGCGTTCGGGAATGTCCAGCCGTTCACGTCCGGTAGACCGCCCCGCCGTCGATGACGTCCTTGGACAGGCGGCGCATCAGGTACAGGCCCTCCAGTGCGAACTCCACAGCGGCCGCCGCGTGCCCGGGTGACTCGCTGCCGTCCATGCCGAGCCGTTTCATGAGCCTGGCCAGCCCGGATATCTCCCCGATCCGGGCCAGCAGGTCGGTCGCGGGCACCAGGTCGCCGGTCTCGACACTGCCGCCCTCCTCGAAGGTGGTGAGCAGGCCGGACAGGTCCGCGTTGCCCAGGTGGGCACGGAAGGTGTCGGCGGTGGCCCGCCTCAGAAGGTGCTCGAGCACCTCGTTCTCCCGGCCCTCCTCGCTGACCTCGAACTCGACCTTGCCGCGCAGCGTGCTGACCGTCGGTGGCAGGTCACAGATCCGGGACACCGGCTGCTCCTCGCCGGTCAGGGCCGCCCTGCGCACCGCCGAGGCGGCGGCGGACTCGGCGGCGGCGATCGCGAACCGGGCTGAGACGCCGGACCGGGAGTCGATCGCGGGCGAGGCCCGCACCAGCCGGGTGAAGCGGGCGATGACCTCGACCAGGTGGGCGGGCAGCACCGCGCCGGGATCGGAGCCCTGCCAGGAGATCTCCGCCTCCTGCTCGATCAGCGCGAGCTCGTCCGCGAGGGTCATCGGGTAGTGGGTGCGGATCTCGGCGCCGAACCTGTCCTTGAGCGGGGTGATGATCCGCCCGCGGTTGGTGTAGTCCTCCGGGTTGGCGCTGGCCACGAGCACCAGGTCCAGCGGCAGCCGGAGCGAGTACCCCCGCACCCCGATGTCGCGTTCCTCCAGCACGTTCAGCAGCGCCACCTGGATCCGCTCGGCCAGATCGGGCAGCTCGTTCAGGCAGAACACGCCGCGGTTGGTGCGGGGCACCAGCCCGAAGTGGATCGTCTCCGGGTCACCCAGGGTGCGGCCCTCGGCAACCTTCACCGGGTCGATGTCCCCGATCAGGTCGCCGACGCTGGTGTCGGGCGTGGCCAGCTTCTCGCCGTAGCGCTCACTGCGATGCCGCCAGGCGACCGGCAGGCCGTCGCCCTGCTCCGCCGCCAGGCGGCGGCAGCGGGCACAGGCCGGCTCGTAGGGATGGTCGTTGATCTCGCACCCGGCTACCGTGGGCGTCCATTCGTCCAGCAGCCCGGAAAGGGTCCTGATCAGGCGAGTCTTGCCTTGGCCGCGCTCACCGAGCAGGATCGTGTCGTGCCCGGCCAGGAGGGCACGCTCCACGTGCGGGAGCACGGTCTGGCCGAAGCCGACGATCCCGGGGAACCGGTCCTCGCCCGCACGCATCCGGGCCAGCAGGTTGCGCCGGATCTCATCCTTGACCGTCAGGTAGGTGTGGCCGCTCGCACGCAATTCGCCCAGCGTCTCGATCGCGGGGCTGGGGGACGGACTGACGTCGCTACCGGCCTGGCTGTGTGAGTGCACCATTCGACACTAT
>DATKRG010000178.1:0-2215 GCA_035532275.1 Streptosporangiaceae bacterium
CCCGGTTATCTTTCCGACGATCTCGCCGTACTCCTCGATGCCGTACCAGCGAATATTCTGCCCGGCCGGGACGGAACTGCGCTCGTAGCGGGGCTGGGAGAGCATCGCAGTCCGGGTGACTTGCCGGACACTGTCCGGATCAGGGCACCTGCAAGATAGGTAATCCAGCAAGCGTGTAGCGGGTTGTCGCTGGTCATCGGAGCGGGCCGGGTCGGCTGCCGGTTCCGGAGTAGATTCGTGTTCCGTTGCGGTCACGGCGTGAGCGCGTCTGGGTAACGGCGCGTGTCGTCCCGGGGATGCGGGGTTCCCCGGGAAAACTGGTTCTTCTGCGACAAATCACCGTGCCCACGGAGGAACCCCGCGTGCCCGAGTCTGCCATGCCCGTGCTGTGCCGTGCCCTGGTCCCGGAAGTGCTGCCGGCCGTGATGCCGGATCTCCCCGCGGTGCCGGAGGTGCTGCCCGCGCCGCTGCCTGACCTCGTCCTGCCGTCCCGGCTGCCCGCGGACCTGCCCGCGGAGGGGCGTGCCGCGCTGGCCGCGGCCCTGGACGGCGTGCTGCCTGGCGGGCAGCGCGCGGACCGCGGGGAACTGGTACGCGGATCAGTACCCTGCCGCTGGAATGATGAGGAGATCGCGCGGCTGCGCGGGTTCCTGCGCACGGTGGACGACCTCCGCGGGCGGCAGGGCCGCGTCTACCCGCTGGAGTACCTGCTGGCGCTGCCGCTGATCGCGGGCATGGCCGGGGACGGGGAGCTGGACGCGGCCGCGGAATGGGCCGCGGCGGCGCCGGCGGAACTGCTGATCCGGCTGGGTGCCCCGCTGGACAGGGAAGGGAAGCCGCGCCGGCCGGACGCCACGACCACCGGCCGCGGCCTGGCCGGCTGTGACCAGGGCCAGTACGATGACGCGCTGTGCGCGTGGTCCGCGGCCCGCGCACGCGCGCTGCGGCCCGGCATGCGCAAGCACCTCCGGATAGATGGCAAGGCGGTGCGCGGCGCCGCCCGCGGCGGGCGGCCGCCGATGCTGCTGTCGGGGATCTGGGATGACGGCACCACCGCCGCCCAGCTCCCGGTCGACGTCAGGAAGACGAACGAGATCCCGGTCTTCCGGGAACTGCTGAAGAAGGTCCCCGGCCTGGCCGGAGCAGTGATCACGGCAGATCAGATGCACACGCAGCGCAAGCACGCCCGGGTGATCGAGGCCGCGGGCGCCTTCTTCATCTTCACCATCGGGGAGAACCAGCCGCTGCTGTTCGAGGCGGCCGGCGCGCTGCCCTGGGAATCAGTGGCCGGGGAGGCCTGGACCGTGGACCGGGGCCACGGCCGGGCCGGCGTCCGCACGATCAAGACGCTGCCGCCCACGCCGCGGATCGCCGCCCTGTTCCCGCACGTGAGGCAGGTGTTCCTGGTCGAGCGCTACAGCTACGGCACGGACGGGGAACTGCTCGGCGCGGTCGCCGTCCTCGGCATCACCAGCCTCCCGCCGGACCAGGCAGAAGCCGCTGACCTGCTCGCCTATCTCCGCGGCCACTGGTCCATAGAAATGCACCACTATGTTCGCGATGTCGCGTTCCGGGAAGACGGGCACCGCGCCGCAGCCGCGCACCAGGCCTTCGCCGCCATCCGCAACGCCGTCACCGGCGCCTTCCGCCTCGCCGGCGTCCCCGGCATCGCCGCCCAGCTCCGCGCCAGCCGCCGTGACGCCTACGGGCTCCCCTTCCATCTCCTCGGCCTCACGACCCTCCCGCCGTCACCCGCCTGACACGCTCCCGAGACCGGGACGAGACCAGAACAACCCCGGCGGCAGCAGGACGCAGAACCGTGACCCCGTGAGCAGCGCAAAAGCAGACAACCGGATCAGCCAGCCACGAGAGAAAGGACTTTGCAGACGCCCTGGCGCTCAGGGAAGGGCTACGGAATGCCTGGCCCGCCCGAAGGAGCGGAAACTCGAAGCATGCGGGGCTCCTGCCCGCGAGTAACCGCGACTGACCACCGGTCACCTTGGCGTCTTGGCGTGTGGCACGTATGTGGCACGATGCATGCGTCTCGCGCTTCGCCGGGCGACTTCAGCCGACCCTCACTGTCGATCGTAGCGAGTAGAGTCGGCCCGAGTCTCAGCCTGTGGCGTGAGGAAGAACCGTGGAGGCCGCATGGTCGATCATCCAATGAAGATGCTGGACTCTCTCCGCAGGCATCTGGACGAACTCGAAAAAGAAG
>DATKRG010000179.1:0-20413 GCA_035532275.1 Streptosporangiaceae bacterium
GGGCTACGGCCTGTTCGGGACGTTCTTCGCCAACCAGCTTCCCGACACCCACCTGGTGCCCACGAAGGTGAAGGGCGACGCCCACGCCTCCTACCTGTGGCCGACGCTGTTCTTCCACGCCAGCGCGGTCCTCGCGGGCACGGGCAACGAGAACGACTGGGGCTACACCTACTCGACCACCACCGGGCACCACCAGCAGTGGGTGGACGCCAGCTTCAACAACGGCGGGCAGGACCCGGTCGCAGGCAACATCAGCGGCTGACCAGCGGCTGACCGGCCGGGCCGGTGCCGCGGCGGATGTCGCGGCCCGGCCCGGCGGTGTGCCAGGGTGGGCGGGTGACCCGTGCCCAGCTCGACAAGCGCCCCCGTGATGTCGCCGCCATGTTCGACAAGGTCGCCGGCCGGTATGACCTGCTGAACGATGTCCTGTCGCTCGGCCAGGACCGGTGGTGGCGGCGGTTCGTCGCCCGGGCTGTCGCGGCCGGGCCCGGCGAGCGGATCCTGGATCTGGCCGCCGGGACCGGGACCTCGTCGCGTACCTTCACCGCCGACGGCGCCGCCTGCGTGGCCTGTGACTTCTCCCTGGGCATGCTCGGCGCGGGTGTGAGCAGGCTGCGCGCCCAGCGGGCGCGCAGTGGTCCGGCCGCCGGCCCGCTGCGGTTCGCGGCGGGCGATGCGCTCCGGCTCCCGTTCGGCGATAAGGCTTTTGACGCGGTCACCATCTCGTTCGGCCTGCGGAACGTGGCCGACCCCGGCGTGGCCCTGGCCGAGATGCTCCGCGTCACCAGGCCGGGCGGGCGGCTGGTCATCTGCGAGTTCGGGCACCTGCCCTCGCCGCGCCTGGACGCGCTCTACGGCCGGTACCTGATGGCCGCGCTGCCGGCGGTGGCGCGGCGGCTGTCACCGGCCGGCGACGCCTACGAGTACCTGGCAGAATCCATCCGGGACTGGCCCGGCCGCGAGCAACTTGCCCAGCGGATACGCGGTGCAGGATGGTCGGCAGTACGCTGGCGGGACCTGACACTGGGCGTGGTGACCGTACACGCGGCGCGCCGCCCCGAGTAGGAGCCGGGCACGGCCCCGGGTGCGGCTGGCGGCGTCAGGGGTGAGTCAATGCCGCCAGGGGGAACGGTCTAGACTCCGGAGAGAGCACTTGTGAACAGCTTCACAAGACAGTCAGGACAGATTCGGTGACCCAGCACGAACCCCCCACCGGACACCCGCGTGCGCGTCCCGCCGGCGATGATGCCGACGTCATCGTGGTCGGCGCCGGGCCGGGCGGGTCCTCGGCCGCCTACCACCTCGCGCAGGCCGGCCTCGATGTCCTGGTCCTGGAGAAGAGCACCTTCCCGCGGGAGAAGGTCTGCGGCGACGGGCTGACCCCGCGGGCGGTGAAGCAGCTCGTCGGCATGGGCGTGACGCTGGAGCCCGGCGACGGCTGGTTCCCGAACAAGGGCATCCGGATCATCGGCGGCGGGGCCAGGATCGAGCTCGACTGGCCGGAGCTGACCAGCTACCCGGGCTTCGGCCTGGTCCGCACCAGGCGCGGTTTCGACGAGATCGTGGCCCGGGCGGCGCAGCGGGCAGGCGCCCGGCTGCTGGAAGGGGTCACGGTGACCGGGCCGGTGCTCGACGGCAACGGCCGGATCACCGGGGTCACCGCGCGGGAGGGCAGCGACGCAGAGGCAGGCGCGGAACGGGCCTACCGGGCGCGACTGGTCGTGGCCGCCGACGGCAACTCCTCCCGGCTCTCGCTGGCCATGGGCCTGAGCAAGCGGGACGACCGGCCGCTCGGGGTGGCGATCCGCACCTACTACACCAGCCCCCGCCACGATGACGACTACCTGGAGACGTGGCTGGAGCTGTGGGACGGCGACGCGCTGCTGCCCGGCTACGGGTGGATCTTCGGCGTCGGCGACGGGACCAGCAACGTGGGCCTCGGCCTGCTCAACACCAGTACCGCCTTCCAGCACATCGACTACCGGGCGATGCTGCGCCGCTGGCTGGCGGCGATGCCCGCCGAGTGGGGCTACACCGAGGAGAACCGGGTGACCCCCATCCGCGGCGCCGCGCTGCCGATGGGCTTCAACCGCACCCCGCACTACACCCGGGGGATGCTGCTGGTCGGGGACGCGGGCGGCATGGTCAACCCGTTCAACGGTGAGGGCATCGCCTACGCGATGGAATCCGGCGAGATCGCCGCCCAGGTGATCGTGCAGGCACTGGCCCGTCCCGGCCGGGGCGGCCTGGAACTGGCCCTGCGGGGGTATCCGCAGGCACTCAAGGACGCCTACGGTGGCTATTACACCCTCGGGCGCAAGTTCGTCGAGGCGATCGGCCACC
Organism: Streptosporangiaceae bacterium; assembly: GCA_035532275.1. GTDB lineage: Bacteria > Actinomycetota > Actinomycetes > Streptosporangiales > Streptosporangiaceae > UBA9676. Next base: position 2,344 of record DATKRG010000179.1, read on the forward strand.
CGTGGTTCATGAAGTTCGCGACCAGACACGGGCTGCCACGGCCGGCACTCATGCGCTTCACTATGAAACTCCTGGCGAATCTGACCGAGCCACGCGGCGGCGACGCGGCTGACCGGGTGATCAATGCGCTGTCCAGAATCACGCCCGCGGCCTAGGCCGGCTGGGGCAGGGATGCAGGAGACGAGAAGGGAGGGCATGCGGTGCTGAACTTGTACGTGCCGATCCTGATGCTGGCCGCGCTGGCCGCGGTATTCGCAGTCTTCTCGCTGGTGATGGGGTCGCTGGCGGGCCCCAAGCGGTGGAACCGGGCCAAGCTGCAGGCCTACGAGTGCGGCATCGAGCCCACTCCGCAGCCGCCCGGCGGCGGCCGGTTCCCGGTGAAGTACTACATCACCGCCATGCTTTTCATCCTGTTCGACATCGAGATCATCTTCCTGTATCCCTGGGCCGTCACCTTCACCGGCCTGGGTGTGTTCGGGCTGGTGGAAATGGTGTTGTTCATCGCGACGGTGCTGGTCGCCTACGCCTACGTGTGGCGGCGCGGCGGTCTGGAGTGGGACTAGGCACATGGGTCTGGAAGAAAAACTCCCCAGCGGGATCCTGCTCACCACGGTCGAGAAGGTCGCCGGGTACGCGCGCAAGAGCTCGGTCTGGCCGGCCACCTTCGGCCTGGCCTGCTGCGCCATGGAACTGATGGCGACCGGCGGGCCGCGGCACGACCTGGCCAGGTTCGGCATGGAGCGGGCCTCGAACACGCCGCGGCAGGCGGACCTGATGATCGTCGCCGGCCGGGTCAGCCAGAAGATGGCGCCGGTCCTGCGGCAGATCTACGACCAGATGGCCGATCCCAAGTGGGTCATCTCGATGGGCGTGTGCGCCTCCAGCGGCGGCATGTTCAACAACTACGCCATCGTCCAGGGCGTGGACCACATCGTCCCGGTCGACATCTACCTGCCCGGCTGCCCGCCCCGCCCGGAGATGCTGCTGGACGCGATCGTCAAGCTGCACGACAAGATCCAGAACATGAAGCTGGGCGCCAACCGCCAGGCGGAGATCACCGAACTGGAGGAGGCCAGGCTGCGGCGGCTGCCGCTGGCGGCCGGCGTCGGCCGCCCCGAGGTCACCAAGCCGGACCAGGGGAGCCTCGAGCAGGGGAGCCACGAGTGACCGGCGAGAACCTGCCCGACCGGGCGGTGCAGGCCGGCCAGGCGGTGCAGGCCGGCCAGGAGCGGCTGGCCGAGCAGGTCGCGCGGACCGGCATGTTCGGCACCGGGACCACCGGTGACACCTCCGGCTACGGCGGGCTGCGGGTCCGCCGCGCCCCGGTGCCGTCCAGCCCCCGCCCCTACGGCTCCTACTTCGATGAGGTCGCCGACCGGCTGGCCGAGGGCCTGGAGCGGGCCGGGACCACGATCGCGGAGGCCGTCGAGCGGGTGATCGTGGACCGCGGCGAACTGACCATGCACGTGCGGCGCGAGCACCTGGTCACGGTGGCGAAGGTGCTGCGGGACTCACCGACGCTGGCCTTCGAGCTGTGCCTGGGCGTGAGCGGGGTGCACTACCCCTGGGAGACCGGTGGCGAACTGCACGCCGTATACCCGCTGCTGTCGATCACCCACAACCGCCGGATCCGGCTGGAGGTGGCCGCGCCCGACGCCGACCCGCGGGTGCCGACCCTGGTGGGCGTGTACCCGACCTGCGACTGGCACGAGCGGGAGACCTGGGACTTCTTCGGGCTCATCTTCGACGGCCACCCGGCCCTCACCCGGATCGAGATGCCGGACGACTGGAAGGGCCACCCGCAGCGCAAGGACTACCCGCTCGGCGGCATCCCGGTCGAGTACCGCGGCGCCCACGTGCCGCCACCAGAAGAGCGGAGGTCGTACACGTGAGCGCTGAGACGGAAGGCCGCGTCTACAACGTCGGCGGGCAGGACTGGGACGAGGTCGTCGCCGCCGCGGACGAGGCCGGGGACCGGCCCGGCGAGGAGCGCCTGGTCGTCAACATGGGGCCGCAGCACCCCTCCACCCACGGCGTGCTCCGGCTGATCCTGACCCTGGACGGCGAGACCGTCACCGAACTGCGGCCGGTCATCGGCTACCTGCACACCGGCATCGAGAAGAACATGGAGTTCCGGACCTGGACGCAGGGCGTGACGTTCTGCACCCGGATGGACTACCTGTCACCGCTCTTCAACGAGACCGCCTACTGCCTGGCGGTGGAGCGGCTGCTCGGGATCGAGGCCGAGATCCCGCGCCGGGCCACCGTGCTGCGGGTGCTGATGATGGAGCTCAACCGGATCTCCTCGCACATGATGGCGATCGGCACCTTCGGCATGGAGCTGGGCGCGACCACCGTCTTCCTGTACGGGCTGCGGGAACGGGAGAAGGTGCTCGACCTGTTCGAGCTCATCTCCGGGCTGCGGATGAACCACGCCTACATCCGCCCCGGCGGCGTATCGCAGGACCTCCCGCCGGGCGCGCTGGAGCGGCTGCGCGAGTTCCTCGGGGTGATGCCGGCCCAGATCGGCGAGCTGCGGGCGCTGCTCGACGCCAACCCGGTCTACCTGAGGCGGACCAGGAACGTGGCCTACCTCGATCTGGCCGGCTGCATGTCGCTCGGGATCACCGGGCCGGTGCTGCGGTCCACCGGGCTGCCCTGGGATCTGCGCAAGAGCCAGCCCTACTGCGGCTATGAGACGTATGAGTTCAGCGTGCCGACCCAGGACACCTGTGATGCCTTCGGCCGCTACCTCGTCCGGATGGACGAGATGGAGGAATCCCTCAAGATCATCGAGCAGTGCGTTGACCGGCTCGCCGCCAAGCGGCCCCCGCACGACCCGGTGATGATCGACGATGCCAAGATCGGCTGGCCGGCGCAACTCGCGGTGGGCGCCGACGGGCTGGGGAACTCGCCGGCCCACATCGCCAAGATCATGGGCCAGTCGATGGAGGCGCTCATCCATCACTTCAAGCTCGTCACGGAGGGGTTCCGGGTGCCGGCCGGGCAGACCTACGCCGCCGTGGAGTCCCCGCGCGGCGAGCTGGGCTGCCACGCGGTCAGCGACGGCGGCACGCGCCCGCACCGGGTGCACTTCCGCGATCCCTCGTTCACCAACCTGCAGTCGGTCTCGGCGATGACCGAGGGTGGCATGATCGCCGATGTGATCGTGGCCGTCGCCAGCATCGATCCAGTGATGGGAGGCGTGGACCGGTAATGCCGTTCAGCGACGAAGCGCGCTCCAGGCTGGACCCGGACGCTGACGAGATCATCGGCCGCTACCCGCGGGCGCGGTCGGCCCTGCTGCCGCTGCTGCACCTGGTCCAGGCCGAGCAGGGCCACGTCTGCGACGACGGCATCGCCTACTGCGCCCAGCGGCTGGGGCTGACCGAGTCGGAAGTGGCCGCGGTGGTCAGCTTTTACACCATGTTCAAGCGGCATCCGGTTGGCGAATATCACGTCGGCGTCTGCACCAACACGCTGTGCGCGATCATGGGCGGGGACCAGATCCTGGCCGGCCTGCGCGAGCACCTCGGCGTCGGCGACGACGAGCCCACCGCGGACGGCAAGGTCAGCCTGGAGCATGTGGAATGCAACGCGGCCTGCGACTTCGCCCCGGTCGTGATGGTCAACTGGGAGTTCTTCGACAACATGACCCCCGACAGCGCGCGCGAGCTCGTCGACGGGCTGCGGTCCGGCGCCGGCATCACGCTCCCCCGCGGCCCCCAGCGCCTGTGCACCTGGCGGGAAGCCTCCCGGATCCTGGCTGGCTTCCCCGACGGGCAGGCGGCAGAGGGCCCGCAGGCGGGGCAGCCCACTCTGGCGGGCCTGCGGGTGGCCAGGGAGCACGGCTGGGCCGCCCCCGCGGCCCCCGCTCCCGCGGGCACCGCCCCTGCTCCGGCCGGCACCGCCAGCGGGGAGGGCGGGCAGTGACCGACGTACTCACGCCGGTGCTCACCGCGCACTGGGACGAGCCGGACTCCTTCACGCTCGCCGCCTACCGCCGCCATGGCGGCTACCAGGCGCTGGCGAAGGCGGTGACCATGCCGCCCGAGGACATCGTCACGGCGGTGAAGGAATCGGGGCTGCGCGGCCGCGGCGGGGCCGGCTTCCCGACCGGCATGAAGTGGGGTTTCCTGCCCAAGGGCGAGGACAAGCCGCACTACCTGGTCGTGAACGCGGACGAGTCCGAGCCCGGCACCTGCAAGGACATCCCGCTGATGCTGGCCACCCCGCACCTGCTGGTGGAAGGGGCGATCATCACCTCCTACGCGATCAAGGCCCCGAAGGCCTTCATCTACGTGCGTGGTGAGGTGCTGCACGTGGTGCGGCGGGTCCAGCAGGCGGTCGCCGAGGCCTACGAGGCCGGCTACATCGGCAAGGACATCCTCGGCTCCGGCTACGACCTCGACCTGGTGGTCCACACCGGGGCAGGCGCGTACATCTGCGGCGAGGAGACGGCGCTGCTCGACTCGCTGGAGGGCTTCCGCGGCCAGCCCCGGCTCAAGCCGCCGTTCCCGGCGGTCGCCGGGCTCTACGCCTGCCCCACAGTGATCAACAACGTGGAGTCGATCGCCTCGGTGCCCTCGATCGTGGCCAACGGCGCCGCCTGGTTCGCCGGGATGGGCACCGAGAAGTCGAAGGGCTTCGGGATCTTCTCCCTGTCCGGCCACGTCACCACGCCCGGCCAGTACGAGGCGCCGCTCGGCGTCACCCTGCGCACGCTGCTGGACCTGGCCGGCGGGGTCAGGGCCGGGCACCGGCTCAAGTTCTGGACCCCCGGCGGGTCGTCCACGCCGATCTTCACCGACGAGCACCTTGACGTGCCGCTCGACTTCGAGTCGGTCGGGGCGGCCGGGTCGATGCTCGGCACCCGGGCGCTGCAGATCTTCGACGAGACCACCTGCGTGGTCCGGGCGGTGCTCCGGTGGACCGAGTTCTACGAGCACGAATCGTGCGGCAAATGCACGCCCTGCCGGGAGGGGACGTTCTGGATGGTCCGTGTGCTCGGGCGGCTGGAGCAGGGCGAAGGCACCGAGGAGGACCTGGAGAAGCTGCTGGACATCTGCGACAACATCCTCGGCCGGGCGTTCTGCGCGCTCGGCGACGGCGCGGTCAGCCCGGTCACCTCCTCGATCAAGTACTTCCGGGAGGAGTACCTGGAGCACCAGAAGCGCGGTGGCTGCCCGTTCGACCCAGCCGCCGCCACCGCCTGGGCCACAGGGAGTGGGCGATGAGGCCGCAGGCGCCGGGCCGAACGCCGCGGCAGCGGTGTCCCGGCGCCGAGGACCGCCTCCCGATGCCAGCGAAGCGCCCGCGAGGGAGGCAATGAAATGACCCTCCAGGCCAACGAGACTGCGGTCGCGCCGGTGACCGCCGGTGTGTCGGTCACTATCGACGGTTTCGAGATCACCGTGCCCAAGGGCATGCTGGTGATCCGCGCCGCCGAACTGCTCGGCCTGCAGATCCCCCGCTTCTGCGATCACCCGCTGCTGGAGCCGGCCGGTGCCTGCCGGCAGTGCCTGGTCGAGGTGGAGGGGCAGGTCAAGCCGCTGGCCTCGTGCACGACCACCTGCACCGAGGGCATGACGGTGCGCACCCAGCTCACCTCGGCGGTCGCCGAGAAGGCGCAGCGCGGCGTGATGGAGCTCCTGCTCATCAACCATCCACTCGACTGCCCCATGTGCGACAAGGGCGGCGAGTGCCCGCTGCAGAACCAGGCGATGTCAGCCGGGCAGGGTGACACCCGCTTCACCGACACCAAGCGCACCTTCGCCAAGCCGGTCGCCATCTCCACGCAGGTGCTGCTCGACCGGGAACGCTGCATCTCCTGCACCCGCTGCACCCGCTTCTCCGAGCAGATCGCCGGCGACGCGTTCATCGAGTTCTTCGAGCGGGGCCCGGACCAGCACATCGCCACCGCCGACGGCAAGCCGTTCAACTCCTACTTCTCCGGCAACACGGTCCAGATCTGCCCGGTCGGCGCGCTGACCGGCGCCGCCTACCGGTTCCGCAGCCGGCCGTTCGACCTGGTGTCCGCCCCCAGCGTCTGCGAGCACTGCGCCGCTGGCTGCCGTCAGCGCACCGACTTCCGGCGCGGCGCGGTCACCCGCCGGCTGGCTGGCTACGACCCGCAGGTCAACGAGGAATGGAACTGTGACAAGGGCCGCTGGGCGTTCACCTACGCGACCCAGCCGGACCGGCTGGTCACCCCCCTGGTGCGCGACGACGACGGGGTGCTGGTGCCGGCGTCCTGGCCGGAGGCGCTGGCCGCGGCCGCGGCCGGGCTGGCCGCCGCACGCGGCCGGGCCGGGGTGCTCACCGGCGGCCGGCTCACGCAGGAAGACGCCTACGCGTACGCCAAGTTCGCCCGGATAGCCCTGGGCAGCAACGACATCGACCTGCGGGCCCGCCCGCACTGCGCCGAGGAGGCGCAGTTCCTGGCCGCGGCCGTGGCCGGGCGGCCGGTCGAGGTCAGCTACGCGGACCTGGAGCGGGCCCCGGCGGTGCTGCTGGCCGGTTTCGAGCCCGAGGACGAGTCGCCCATCGTCTACCTGCGGCTGCGCAAGGCCGCCCGCAAGGGCGGGCTGGCGGTCTACTCGCTGGCGCCGTTCGCCAGCCGGGGACTGGCCCGGACGTCGGGGGTGCTGCTGCCCACCGTGCCCGGCGCGGAGGCAGCCGCCCTCACCCGGCTGGCCGCCGGGAAGGGACTGGCCGGGCCCGAGGCGGCGGCCGCGCAGGCGCTGACCGCCGACGGCGCGGTGATCATGGCCGGTGAGCGGCTGGCCGAGGTGCCGGGCGCGCTGTCCGCGCTGGCCGCCCTGGCCGCCGCGACCGGTGCCAGGCTGGCCTGGGTGCCCCGCCGGGCCGGGGAACGGGGCGCGATCGACGCCGGTGCCCTGCCGGGCCTGCTGCCGCACGGCCGTCCGGTATCGGACCCGCGGGCCCGGGCCGAGGTGGCGCGGGTGTGGGGCGTCGGCTCGCTGCCCGCGCAGCCGGGCCGGGACGGCGATCAGATCCTGGCCGCCGCCGCGGCCGGGGACCTGGACGCCCTGGTGATCGCCGGGCTTGACCCCGGCGACCTGGCCAGCGAGGCGGCGGCGCTGGACGCGCTGGCCGCCACGCCCTTCGTGGTCAGCCTGGAAGTGCGGGCCAGTGCGATCACCGACCGGGCCGACGTGGTGCTGCCGGTCGCGGCCGTCGCCGAGAAAGCCGGCACGTTCGTGAGCTGGGAGGGCCGCCCGGGATCGTTCGGCGTCGTGCTTGAGGTTCCTGGGGTTGAGTCGGACCTGCAGGTGCTGGGGCGGATCGCGGACGAGATGGACGTGCACCTGGGCCTGCCGGACGTGGCCGCCGCCCGCCGGGAGCTCGCCAGCCTGGGCGGCTGGCAGGGCGCCCGGGAAACGGCTCCCACCCTGGCCGCCCAGCGGGCCCCGGAACCCGGCCCCGGCCAGGCGGTGCTGGCCACCTGGCACCAGCTGCTGGACACCGGCCGCATGAGCGACGGTGAGCCGTTCCTGGCCGGCACGGCACGGCCGGTGATAGCGCGGATGTCGGCGGCGACGGCGGCGCAGGCCGGTGTGGCCGACGGCGGTAAGGTCACTGTGTCCGCCGATGGCGGGTCCATCACCGCCGGCGTGCGGGTCACGGCCATGCCTGACGGGGTGGTGTGGCTGCCGGCCCATTCCCGCGACTGCGAGGTCCGGCGCCAGCTCGGGGCCGGGCACGGCAGCGTGGTGACCCTGAGGAGCCCAGCATGAGCGACCTGGCCGTGGCGGCCGGCACGGCTCCGCCCGACCCCACCCTGGCCAGCTTCTACGGCCAGCCCTGGTGGATGATCCTGCTCAAGGTCGTGGTCGTGTTCGCCTTCCTGATGGTCCTGACGCTGTTCGCGATCTGGGCCGAGCGGCGGGTGATCGGGCGCATGCAGCAGCGCCCCGGTCCGAACCGGGCCGGGCCGTTCGGCCTGCTCCAGTCGCTGATGGACGGGCTGAAGCTGCCGCTGAAGGAGGACATCGTCCCCCGGAACGTGGACAAGCTGCTGTTCTGGATGGCGCCCGCGATCGCGCTGGTCCCGGCCTTCATCAGCTTCGCGATCATCCCGTTCGGCCCCGAGGTGTCGATCTTCGGCGTGCAGACCCCGCTCCAGGTCGCCGACCTGCCGGTGGGCGTGCTGCTGGTGCTGGCCATGAGCTCGATGGGGGTGTACGGGATCGTGCTGGCCGGCTGGGCCTCCGCGTCGCCGTACTCGCTGCTGGGCGGCCTGCGCTCCTCGGCCCAGGTGATCAGCTACGAGATCGCGATGGCGCTGTCGTTCGTGGCGGTGTTCCTGTACGCCGGGTCGCTGTCCACCACCGCCATCGTCACCGCGCAGGCCCACGGCGCGCCGTTCCACCTGCTCGGGGTCACCTTGCACTACCCGTCATGGTTCGGGGTGCTGCTGCTCCCGTCGTTCCTGATCTACCTGATCACCATGGTGGGTGAGACGAACCGGCTGCCGTTCGACCTGCCTGAGGGCGAGGGCGAGCTGGTCGGCGGGTTCCACACCGAGTACTCCTCGCTCAAGTTCGCGCTGTTCTACCTGGCCGAGTACATCAACATGGCGACCGTCGCGGCGCTGGCGACCACCTTGTTCCTGGGCGGCTGGCGGGCACCGTGGCCGATCTCGGTGTGGCCGGACGCGAACACCGGCTGGTGGCCGCTCCTGTGGTTCCTGGCCAAGGTGCTCATCTTGATGTTCGGGTTCGTCTGGCTGCGCGGCACCCTGCCCCGGATCCGCTACGACCAGCTGATGGCGCTCGGGTGGAAGGTGCTCATCCCGGTCTCGCTGGCCTGGATCCTGATGATCGCGACCATCCGGGTGTGGCGCCAGCACGGCGGGAGCACCCCGGTCTACATCGTGGGCGGGGCGATCCTGGCGGTGCTGCTGCTCCTGGCCTGGACCGGCGACGTGGCGGTGGAGCGGCGGCGCAGCGCCGCCGCCGAACACCAGGCCCCGGCGGCCGGCGGGGGCGCTGGTCCCGGGCCGGACGATGCCGGCGGTGGCTTCCCTGTCCCGCCGCTCGACCTGCCCCACTACCACGGAGTCGGGGTCGTGATCCCCACGGGCGGGCCGCCCGCCGGTCACAGCGCCGTTCCGGACGGCGCCGTCAAGGAGGTCACCGGTGCCTGAGTTCCTGGGCCCAGTCAAAGGCTTCAGTGTCACCTTCCGGCAGATGTTCAAGAAGGTCGACACCGTCCAGTATCCGGAGGAGAAGCATCCCACCGCGCCCCGGTTCCACGGCCGTCACCAGCTGAACCGCTGGCCGGACGGGCTGGAGAAGTGCATCGGCTGTGAGCTGTGCGCCTGGGCCTGCCCGGCCGACGCCATCTACGTGGAAGGCGCGGACAACAGCGAGGATGGGCGCTACTCGCCGGGCGAGCGGTACGGCGCCGTCTACCAGATCAACTACCTGCGCTGCATCCTGTGCGGGCTGTGCGTGGAAGCCTGCCCGACCAGGGCGCTGACCATGACCAACGACTACGAGCTGGCCGACGACAACCGGGAGAGCCTGATCTGGACGAAGGAGCAGCTGCTCGCCCCGCTGGAGACCGACATGGAAGCGCCGCCGCACCCGATGCGGCTGGGCGAGACCGAGCGCGACTACTACCTGCTCGGTTCCGCCGGGGCGGCCCCGGGCCACCCGGAGGAGCCGGTGGCGAGCGATTCGGACCATTCCGAGGGCTGGGCCGGGGAGCCGGCCCGCGACGCGGCGGCAGCCGCGGCCAGCTGGACCCCGGGCGCGCGGGCCGGCGGCGGCGGCGAACCCGGTGAGGACCGGTGAGCGCGCACCCGCTGCTGGCCGCCAGCAGCGCGGCGGCGGCCAGCGCGAACGTGACGTTCTGGCTGCTCGCGGTCGTCTCGGTGGCCGCGGCGCTTGGCATGATCCTGGCCCGGCGGGCGGTGCACTGCGCGGTGCTGCTCGCTGTGGTGATGCTCTCGCTGGCGGTCCTGTACGCGACCGCGGGCGCGCCGTTCCTCGCGTTCGTGCAGATCATCGTCTACACCGGCGCGGTGCTGATGCTGTTCCTGTTCGTGCTCATGATCGTCGGGGTGAGCGCGGCCGACTCGATGCGGGAGACCATCAAGGGCCAGCGGCTGGCCGCTGGGCTGGGCGGCATCGGGCTGCTCGCGCTGCTGGCCCTCACGGTCGGCCGCGCGGCGATCGGCCCGGCGGCGCCCGCCGGGGCCGGCTACGGGGCCGCCAACGTGACCAGGATCGCCACCTTGATCTTCACCCGCTACTTCTTCCCGTTCGAGGTCACCAGCGCGCTGCTCATCACCGCGGCGCTGGGCGCCATGGTGCTGGCGCACCGGGAGCGGACCAGTCCCCGCCCCACCCAGCGCGAGCTGTCCCGGCAGCGGGTGGCCGGCGGGCATCCCGCCCCGCTGCCCGGGCCGGGCACCTACGCCCGTCACAACGCGGTGGACTTCCCGGCGCTGCTGCCCGACGGCACCCCGGCCCGGCTGTCGGTCAGCCCGGTGCTCCTCCAGCGCGGCGACGAGAAGCCGGTGCCCGGTGCTGTCCAGGCCGGTGTGGTCCAGGCCGGCGTGGTCCAGGCCGGTGTGCTCCCGCCGGGTGAGACGGCGGGGACCGGGTCCGAGCAGGAGGATGCGCGCTCATGAGCCCGGGACACTATGTGGCGCTGGCCGTGACCCTTTTCGTGATCGGCGCGGTGGGGGTGCTGGTACGCCGCAACGCGATGGTCATCTTCATGTGCATCGAGCTCATGCTGAACGCGGTGAACCTGGCGTTCGTCGCGTTCGCGCGGATGCATGGCCTGGTGGACGGCCAGGTGGTGGCGTTCTTCGTGATGGTGGTCGCGGCCGCGGAAGTGGTGGTCGGGCTGGCGATCCTGATGGCGATCTTCCGTACCCGCCGGTCCGCGTCGGTGGACGACGCGAACCTGCTGAAATATTGACCTCCGGGGGGCTGCGGGGGGTCCTCCCCCCGGGCCAGCACTGTAGGGAGCTGCTGTGACAGGCAATCTGGCCGGCATGCACGCGGCCGCGGCACCGGCGCTGGCGACGCTGCCGGCGTCCGGGGTGCAGCGGGCGGCGTGGCTGCTGCTGGTGTTCCCGCTGGCCGGTGCGGCGCTGCTGCTGCTCGGCGGCAAGCGGACCAACCGGTTCGGGCACGTGGTCGGGGTGGCCATGCCGGTGGCCGCCTTCATCTACGCGGTGATCGCCTTCGTCGCGATGCTCGGCTACCCGGGCGGCCAGCGCAGCCGGGGGCTCACGCTGTTCACCTGGATCCACGTGGCGCGCTTCGACGTGCCGGTCGGCCTGCGGCTCGACCAGCTGTCCATCTGCTTCGTGCTGCTGATCACCGGGGTCGGCTCGCTGATCCACATCTTCGCGGTCGGCTACATGTCGCACGACCCGGACCGGCGCCGGTTCTTCGGGTACATGAACCTGTTCGTGGCGTCGATGCTGCTGCTGGTGCTGGCCGACAACTACCTCGTCCTGTACGCCGGGTGGGAGGGCGTCGGCCTGACCTCCTACCTGCTCATCGGCTTCTGGCAGTACAAGCCCGCGGCCGCGGTCGCGGCCAAGAAGGCGTTCATCGCCAACCGGGTCGGCGACGCCGGGCTTTCGCTGGCCATCATGCTGATGTTCGCCACCTTCGGCACGGTGTCCTTCACCGGCGTGTTCGGGTCGGTCGGCCCGGGAGGCCGGGGCGTGGCCACCGCGCTCGGGCTGCTGCTGCTGCTCGGGGCCTGCGGCAAGTCGGCCCAGCTGCCGCTGCAGTCCTGGCTGCTGGACGCGATGGAAGGCCCGACCCCCGTCTCGGCCCTGATCCACGCCGCGACCATGGTCACCGCGGGTGTCTACCTGATCGTCCGGTCCGGCCCGATCTTCGACTTCTCGCCGGACGCCCAGCTCGCAGTCACCATCGTGGGTGCCGCCACGCTGCTGTTCGGCGCGATCATCAGCTGTGCCAAGGACGACATCAAGAAGGCGCTGGCCGGGTCGACCATGAGCCAGATCGGCTACATGATGCTGGCGGCCGGGCTCGGCCCGCCGGGGTACCCGTTCGCGATCGCGCTGCTCCTCGCGCACGGCTTCTTCAAGGCCGGCCTGTTCCTCGGGGCGGGCTCGGTGAAGCACGAGATGAACGACGAGGTGGACATGCGCCGCCTCGGCGGCCTGCGCACCGTCATGCCCGTCACCTACGTCACGTTCTTCGTCTGCTACCTGGCGATCATCGGCGTGCCGCCATTCTCCGGGTTCTTCGCCAAGGACACGGTCATCGACGCCGCGTTCGGCAAGGGTGGCACCTCGGGGTGGATCCTCGGCATGGCGGCGCTGATCGGGGCCGGCATCACCGCCTTCTACATGACCCGGGTGATGTTCATGACCTTCGCCGGGGAGCGCCGGTGGGACCCCGAGGCCCACCCGCACGAGGTGCCACGGATCATGACCTCGCCGATGGTGCTGCTCGCGGTCGGCGCGCTCGGTTTCGGGGCGTTCGAGGTCCTCGGTGACCGGCTGGCCCACTTCCTCGGCCCGGTGACCGGCTACGTCCCGCCCGAGCCAGCCGTGTTCTCCGTGGCCGGGATCGCGGCACTGGTGCTGGTGGCACTCGCGGTCACGCTCGCGTGGCTGATGTACGGGCGCCGTGCGGTGCCCGCCACCGCCCCGGCGGCCCGGTTCCCGGTCACCGCCGCCCGCAAGGACCTGTACGGCGACACGGTCAACGAGTCCCTGCTGATGCGGCCGGGCCAGTGGCTGACCCGGCTGTCGGTGTACTTCGACAACCGGGGGGTGGACGGCCTGGTCAACACGATCGCCGCCACCGTGGGCGGCACGTCGGGGCGGGTGCGCCGGACGCAGAACGGGTTCGTCCGGTCCTACGCCCTGTCCATGTTCCTGGGAGCGGTGCTGCTGGTCGGCGCGCTCCTGCTGGTGCGGATCTAGATGAGGGCGCGATGAGCACGTTTCCCTGGCTGACCGTCACCGGCGCGATCCCGATCGCTGGCGCGCTGGTGGTCGCGGCGGTGCCCAGAGCCTCCGCCGAGGCCACTGAGGCCGCACGACGGGCGCGTAACGAGGTTTCCAAACGGATCGCCCTGATCGTCACGCTGCTCACGCTGGCGGTGACGATCGCCATGATGGTCAGCTTCTCACCTGGCGGCCCGGCCTTCCAGTTCACCCAGACCTATCAGTGGATCCCGCAGTTCGGCATCCACTATGCCGTCGGGGTGGACGGTATCGGGCTGGTCCTCATCGGCATGACCGCGGTGCTGATGCCGGTCGTGGTGCTGGCCTCGTGGAACGACGCCGACCCCGGCCCGGCCCCCGCCCCCGCCCCGGCCCCGGCCGCGAGCGGGGCGGACAGCCCTGGCGCCGTCCGGCCGCGGTACAGCGTGAAGACCTACTTCATCTGGATGCTGCTGCTCGAGGCGATGGTGATCGGGATCTTCGCGGCCACCGACGTCTTCCTGTTCTACGTGCTCTTCGAGGCCATGCTCATCCCGATGTACTTCATGATCGGCAGCTACGGGGTAGGCCAGCGGCAGTACGCGGCGGTGAAGTTCCTGCTCTACAGCCTGCTCGGCGGGCTGCTCATGCTGGCCGCCGTGATCGCGCTGTACGTCTACTCCGCCCAGGGCGGCCACCCGGGCACGTTCCTGTTCAGCCAGCTCACCCACCTGGCACTGGACGCGCAGGTGCAGAAGTGGCTGTTCCTCGGCTTCTTCATCGCCTTCGCGATCAAGGCGCCGCTGTGGCCGTTCCACACCTGGCTGCCCGACGCGGCCACCTGCGCCCAGCCCGGCGCGGCGGTGCTGCTGGTGGGCGTGCTCGACAAGGTCGGCACGTTCGGGATGATCCGGTACTGCCTGGAGCTGTTCCCGGCCGCCGCCCGCTACTTCACGCCGCTGGTCATCGTGCTGGCGGTGGTCGGCGTCCTGTACGGGGCGATCGTCGCGATCGGCCAGGCCGACATCAAGCGGCTGATCGCCTACACCTCGATCTCCCACTTCGGCCTGATCGCGCTGGGCATCTTCGTGCTGACCAGCCAGGGCCAGTCCGGCGCGACGCTCTACATGGTGAACCACGGGTTCGCCACCGGCGCGCTGTTCCTGATCGCCGGATTCATGATCGTCCGGCGCCGGTCGCACATGATCAGCGACTACGGCGGCGTGCAGAAGGTGGCGCCGCTGCTGGCCGGGATGTTCCTGATCGCCGGGCTGGCCGGGCTGTCGCTGCCGGGCCTGTCCACCTTCGTCAGCGAGTTCCTGGTCCTGGTCGCCGCGTTCACCAAGTACAAGGCCGCCGCGGTGGCCGCGACGGTGGCCGTCATCTTGTCGGCCATCTACATCCTGTGGATGTACCAGCGGACGATGAACGGGCCGGTGCGCGAGCAGGTCAAGGACTTCGGTGACCTCAAGGCCAGGGAGCTGTGGGCGGTCGGGCCGCTGATCGCGCTGATCATCGTCTTCGGCGTCTACCCGCAGCCGCTGCTGAACATCATCAACCCCGCGGTGCACCGGACGCTGGTGCAGGTACACGCGACCGATCCGGTGCCGCCCCATCCCGCCCAGGTATCCGTCTTCCGCGTCTGCCTCCAGCAGGAACCGGGCGCCTCCGGCCGGTGCGCGGTGGTCTACAGCAATACGAGCGTGCTAAGCCAGAAGGGAACTGCGCCGTGACGGCGATCTCCGGCGGGCTCGCGGTGACCACGATCACCCCGCCCCACATCGAATACCGCCAGCTGCTGCCGATGCTGCTGGTGTTCGGCGTGGCCGTGGCCGGTGTGCTGGTGGAGGCGTTCGTGCCCCGGCAGCGGAGGCGGGCGATCCACCTGGTGCTCGCGCTCGGCGGGCTGGCGGTGGCGTTCGCGCTAACGATCGTGATCGCCGCGAACTCCTCGCTGCTCGCCCACGGCCCCGGCCACGTGGCGGCGATGGGGGCGGTCGGGGTGGACGGGCCGACCCTGTTCATCCAGGGCACGATCCTGGTGCTGGCCTTCGTCAGCGTGCTGCTGCTGGCCGAGTCCGCGCATGACGTCAGCCCGTTCGTCGCCCAGGCGGCGGCGGTGCCGGGCAGCGCGGAGGAACGTGAGGGGCTGCTGGCCGGCATCACCCACACCGAGGTCTACCCGCTGACCCTGTTCGCGGTCGGCGGCATGCTGCTCTTCCCGGCGGCGAACGACCTGCTCACCATGTTCGTCGCGCTGGAGGTCCTGTCGCTGCCGCTGTACCTGCTGTGCGGGCTGGCCAGGCGCCGCCGCCTGCTGTCGCAGGAGGCGGCCATGAAGTACTTCCTGCTGGGTGCCTTCTCGTCGGCCTTCTTCCTGTTCGGCGTGGCCATGCTGTACGGGTACTCGGGCTCGGTGAGCCTGGCGGCGATCGCGGTGGCCGCCGGGTCGAACGTGGGCAGCTCGACCCTGCTGTACGCGGGGATCGCGCTGCTCGGCCTCGGGCTGCTGTTCAAGATCGGTGCGGTGCCGTTCCAGAGCTGGAAGCCGGACGTCTACCAGGGCGCGCCCACCCCGGTGACCGCCCTCATGGCCTCGTGCACCGTGGTGGCCGCGTTCGGTGCCCTGCTGCGTGTCTTCTACGTCGCCTTCGGGCAGCTGACCTGGGACTGGCGGCCGGTCATGTGGACCGTCGCCATCCTCACCATGCTGGTGGGCGCGATCATCGCCATCACCCAGACCGACGTCAAGCGGCTGCTCGCCTACTCCTCCATCGCCCACGGCGGGTTCGTGCTCACCGGCGTCGTGGCCGCGACCGCGGCTGGCCTGTCCAGCACGCTGTTCTACCTCGCCGTCTACGGCTTCACGACCATCGGCGCGTTCGCGGTGGTGACCCTGGTGCGGGACCCGGCGGGGGAGGCCAACCATCTGTCCAAGTGGGCCGGGCTGGGCCGGCGGTCGCCGCTGGTGGCCGGGGTGTTCGCCCTCTTCCTGCTCGCTTTCGCCGGCATCCCGCTGACCAGCGGCTTCATCGGCAAGTTCGCGGTCTTCCAGGCGGCGATCGCCGGCGGTGCGCTGCCGCTGGTCATCGTCGGTGTGCTGTCCAGCGCGATCGCCGCGTTCTTCTACGTCCGGGTGATCGTGCTGATGTTCTTCAGCGACCCCGCCGCCGACGGGCCGGCCGTGGTCAGGCCCGGCGTGTTCACCGGCATCGCGGTCGGGTTCGGGGCGGTCACCACGCTGGTCTTCGGCATCGTGCCGGGGCCGCTGCTCAGCCTCGCGAACCATGCGGCCGCCCACCTGTTCGTCCGCTGAGCCGCCGCATCCGGCCGCTGGCGGCACCCGCGGCCGGCGGGCCGCCCTGCTGGCGGCGGCTGGCGCGCGGCGCTGGCGGCGGCTGGCCCGCGGTGTCCGGCCAGGCCGGGCTGGGCATACCGGGGGTGGTGGCACGGGCAGGGCCCGGGACACGGCGGCCGCGCGGGTCATGGCACCCTGGTGCCACGGCCCGCGCACGATGACTGGGAGCCTGAGTGATCACTGTTGTCCCCATGGACCTGGCCAACACCGCGCTCGAGACCGCGGTCAGCGATGGCCTGGCCAGGGTTGAGCAGGCCCTGCGGGAGGCGGCCCGGGCAGAGGAGGCGCTGCTCGCCAAGGCGTCCCGGCATCTCATCGACGCCGGCGGCAAGCGTTTCCGGGCCACACTCGTCCTGCTCGCGGCCCAGTTCGGCGACCCGGACGACGAGCGGATCGTGCCGGCCGCGGTCGCCATCGAGCTGACCCACCTCGCAACGCTGTACCACGACGACGTGATGGACGAGGCGCCGGTCCGGCGCGGCCATCCGAGTGCGAACTCGCGGTGGAGCAACATGATCGCCATCCTCACCGGTGACTTCCTGTTCGCCCGCGCCTCGCGGATCCTGGCCGATCTCGGCGAGGAGGCGATCCGCATCCAGGCCGACACCTTCAGCCAGCTGGTCAGCGGGCAGATCGCGGAGACGATCGGCCCGCAGGACGGCCAGGATCCGCTGGAGCACTACCTGCGGGTGGTGCGGGACAAGACGGCGTCACTGATCGCGACCGCGGGGCGGTTCGGGGCGATGTTCTCGGGTGCGCCCGCCGAGGTCGTCACCAGGATCACCCCCGCCTGCCACGCTCTCGGGGTGGCGTTCCAGCTGTCCGATGACATCCTCGACGTGGCCAGCGAGTCCGCGCAGTCCGGTAAGACTCCCGGTACGGACCTGCGGGAGGGGGTGCGCACGCTGCCGGTCCTGCACGCGCTCCGCTCGGCTGGGCCGGCGGACGGCCCCCTGCGCGAGCTGCTCAGCTCGGCCGACCTGACCGATCCCCGGCTGCACGCCGAGGCGCTCACCCTGCTGCGCGCGCACCCGGCCATGGAGGCCGCACGCGCCGACCTGGGGCACTGGGCGCAGACCGCCCGGGACCAGATCGGGGGCCTGCCCGATGTCCCGGCCCGGGCCGCCTTCGAGGCGCTCTGCGACTACGTGGTCCGCCGTACCGGCTGACGAAGCCGCCAACCGGGCCGAGTTCCTGCGGGACGAGGATGCCTACTGCGCCTCCAACACCGCGTCCGGCCTGATGCTGCTCGAGCCGGCGGGCTGACCGGGGGGAATCACGGTCCAGCCGCCGGCCGGTACCGCTGTCCGGTATGTTGTCTGATGTCTGGATTGCTGTCGGGCTTGTTATCCCATCTTGTCCGGGCCGTTACCCGGCCGAATGCCCTTATGCATGCCGGTTGACAGCCGAAGTTACATCATGGTTAAGTTCTGTATTGCGCATTGTTGTACGCTATGCGAACAAATGTAGGTGTTCGTAGCAACGTGGTCACAAGGCAATGGAGCCGGGGCCTGAGTGTGGCCCTGGCTTCACGGCGTTAGTGCGAAGGAGACGAAATGAGCCCTGACGGAGCGGACGGCAAGCCGCCGCAGGAGCAAGGCGTTGCGCGGCGGTCCGTGCTGCGGGGTGTGGGTGCGGGCGCGCTCGCCACGGGCGCGGCCAGCATCCTGGCCGCGTGCAGTTCAGGCATCAAGGGTTCGGGACCCTCTTCCTCCAGTGGCACGATCAACATCGGCTTCATCACCCCG
>DATKRG010000180.1:0-4154 GCA_035532275.1 Streptosporangiaceae bacterium
ACCCGCCGGGGTCATCCACCGCTGGCTCGTGCGTCAACCCGCTTCGGCGCTCCCGGGCAGGACCGAGCCGACCTGGGGGTCACCCGGCCGCGCGTGCCGCGCTGCGCCATTGGGCTGCTCACGAGGGGGCCGGCGTCCGCATCTTCCCGCACGGTCATCCTGTTTTCCTGGGCGCGACGATCCTCGCGGTCATCTCGCTTGGGCCCGCGCAGATGGTCGCGCCATGCCGGATCGTCCGCGTCATCGACGAGTCCGACAGGTTTGGCTTCGCCTGCGGCACGTTGCCAGGTCACCCAGAGCGCGGCGAAGAAGCCTTTGTCGTCGAGCGCCGCACCGACGGGACGTTCTTCAGCATCACCGCTTTTTCGAGGCCTGCCGATCCGCTGGCCCGGCTCGCCGGACCGATCGGCAGGGCCATCCAGCTAGCCATCACCCGCAGGTTCGTGAACGCGCTGGCACGCTACACGCAGTCCGGCGTGTAGCGGCGAGTTCAGAATCGGTGCCGTGCACGTCGATCGCGTCGAGGCGCACCACGGGAAAGCACCGGCTCGTGCGGGAGAGATAGAGCCGGACGTGCGGGAAGGCCTGGGACACCGCCGCGAAGGCCCGCTCGCGCTCGTCGCCCTCGAGGACCACCGGGACGACCGGCTGACGGCTCCCGTGCCGCTCGATCTCGACCGGCCCGCCGGCACGCAGGTTCACGAACCAGGCGGGGACTCGGTCCCAGCCGCCGTTGGCGCCGCAGATGATCGGCGTCTTGTCGAGCTCCACGTAGGCGACGAGAACCTCGCGCACCTGGCCGCTGCGCCGCCCCCGGGTGCGCAGCAAAAGCACGTCGTCCACCCCGAGGGCCCTGACCCCGAGGCTCATGCCGAGGTGACGGTAGGCGACCACGTCGAGGTGGGTCCACCAGCGTGCCGTCATCTGGTCGAGCGAGGAGCGCCGCCGCCCCCGAGGTGCGAGCGGCCGGTAGAGCCGGACGTAGGCACTGGCGAGATGGCGCCGGTAACCGGGACTTCCCTTCATGGGACCCCCTCATGCTCTCACCAGGGCACGGTGACCTACTCGACGGACACTCTCGGCGTCGCCTCCATCGAGGTCCGCCGGGCGAGTTCCCGGCCGAACGCAGCCGGGCCGAACACCCCCGCCTTTCCATCAAGCTCTCGTGGCCCGAAGGCAGCCTGGGCGACGACGACCGCACCCTTTGCCTCAAGCGCCTGGCGCATCGCGGGCACCGTACCTTTCGGCGCGACAGCGAAGGTGCAGAACACCCCGACCGGCCTGCCCCCGAGCCGGGGCAGGCCGGCCAGCCAGGCCCGCATCGCCTTGGCCGGACGGACCCCTGTGACCACGAAGCCCTCGACCCAGCTGCCGACCACCAAGAGGTCGGCAGCTGCAAGCTCGGCGAGACCGACCTTGGTGATCGGCAGCACCCGGACCTGGTCTCCTCGTGCCGAGAAGCCGCCCGCGATCGCCTCGGCGGCCCGCGCGGTCCTGCCGCCGCTGCTCTCGTAGCAGACGAGCACGCGCCGTGGCCCGTCCGGCCGCGCATCGTCCACGCGAGCCGGTCGGGCCGGCCGGGAATCGAGCACTGCGTCCGCGGCGCGCCGGCCCTGGGCCATGGCCTCGACCACGGTGGCCGGCCCGATCAGCGCGTCACCGATGACCCACAGACGCTCGGTGACCGGGAAGGCTGCGCTCCAAAGCCCGATCTCGCGCCCCAGGGCCAGCGTGCCGACCGGGTTGTGGTCAGCGAAGGCCGAAGCGGTGCGGCCGACGATGCCGCTCGCGCTCCAGCGCCGATCGGCCACGCCGACGGCCTCCCGGCGCACGGGCGTGCCCGGAAGGGAGCCGGCGAATGCCGGGTCAGCCCGGTAGCCCATCGCCATGACGACGAGGTCGATACTGAGGATCTCGGGATCTCCGGTGGCAACTGTGGGACGCCGGCCGGCCCGGGCCTGGGTCGTGCGGGCAAGCTCGGCGCGGGTGACCCGCCCGGCCTCTCCACGCAGCGCCGTCAGGGTGCGCGAGAAGCGGACCTCGACGCCCTCGCCGCGCGCCTCCTCGAGCTCGTCGGGACGGGTGAGGGCGAAGCGCTCGTCGAGCCAGTCGACGCACGTGGCCGCGAGCCCGAGGCGTCGCGACGTTCGGGCCACGTCCATCGCGGTGTTGCCGGCACCGAGCACGAGCACCTTGGGTGGCCGGCCACCCCGTTCAGTGTCCTCGCCCGCCAGCCCGAGCGTGGCGCAAAAGCCGCCCGGATCGCCTCCCACCTCAAGGGCCGCCTTCGCGCCTTGCAGGAAGGTCGTGGCGTCAGTGACGCCGTCGAGCTCGGCACCGGGCACCGAGAGACGCAGCGGCACGGACGCGCCGTGGGCCACGATGACGGCGTCGTGGGCGCCAAGGAGCCGGTCGAGGTCCTCGGGGTGGATCTCGGTGCCACAGCGCAGGTCAACGCCGGCTGCGGTGAGCTGGTGCCATGGCCGGGCGGCAACTGCCTCAGGGAGGGTGAAGTCGGGGATCCCCCAGTTACAGAGACCGCCCGGGGCGGTGTCCTTCTCGTAGACGGTGACCGTGGCACCTGCCTCGATGAGCTCCCAGGCCGCGCCTGCCGCGGCGGGACCGGAGCCGATGATCCCCACCGACAGCTCGCCGGTCACCGGAGCGGGAGCGGGGGGCGGCACCGGGAGCGTGTCGGCGACGAAGCGCTCGAGGCGGCCGATGGCGACCGGGGCGCCGCCTGCGAGGGACCAGCTGCACGCCCCCTCGCACTGGGCTGCCTGGTTGCACACCCGGGAGCAGATGTCGGGCAGTACCGAGGTGCGCCGCAGGATCTCGTGCGCGCCCTCCAGGTCGCGGTTGCGGACCGCGGCGATGAAGCCGGGGATGTCGTTGTGCGCCGGGCAGCCCCGCACGCAGGTCGGGTCGGGGCATTGCAGGCACCGGCCGGCCTCGGCGAGCGCTTCTGGCCAGCCGGCAAAGCCGGAGCGGATCTCGCTGACATCACTGAGCAGGTGTGCCGGGTGGGCCGGCTCGGGCTCGGTGCGGGGGGCGACGAGCAGCGGCCCCTCGACGACGATGGCGGAGAACGGGCAGGTGCGCACGCACTGGCGGCACCCGACGCAGAGGTCGTCGTCGGCGAGCGCCACCCAGCGCTCCGTGTCCATCGACAGCGCCCCGGTGGGGCAGCGGATGACACACTCCTGGCACCCCGCGCAGCGATCGGTGAGGACTCGCGCGTAGGGCCGACCGCTACCGGTGGGAACCTCGTTTGTCGCTGTCAGGGTCATGGTGACTCCTCCGTGCCGGGTCGGACCGGGCCTGCCGGTGCCGTGAAGATCGCCATCGCCGGTCAGTCGGCTGCTTGCATCGCCACGTAGAGCACCGCCGCGGCCACTCCGCAGACGGACACCAGCCCGAGGGTGGTGACCCGCGCGGCGAGGGTGCTGCGGCTCAGTGGCACCAGCTCACGGTTGGCGATCCGCCACGTCGCCCACAGCGCGCCAAGTGTGCCAAGGGCCATCACCGCCACCTGGACGGCGACGATGCGCGGGTCGGTGAGGATCCGGGTGTTGTAGAGCGACGAGTGGACACCGGAGAGGCTGAACATGTGCCCGACGGCGGGCACGACCCGCGGCGAGTACTGGAAGAACTTCGGCAGCTGGCGGGCGAAGTAGTCCGCCCCGACGATGGGGATGAGCCCATACGCGATGGGGAGGAAGAAGGCGCGGAACCGGGAGCTCTTGTCGGCGAAGCCGCCCGGGCGGGCGAGCTCGACATCGCGCCGGGCAAGGAGTGCCCCGATGCCCCAGGCCGCCCCGGCGGTGGCAAGGGCCAGGAGGCCGATGCTCCCGAGGTAGCCGACGGGGTCCGGGTAGTGGGGGAAGTGCAGCTGGCTGTTCAGCCAGCTGTCGAGGCTGGCGAAGGCGCTGGTGGCGTTGATCTGCTGGTAGAGGACGAGTCCCCACAGCAGCGCGATCGCCCACGCCACATCGGCACGCCGGCGCCGGGGGGCGACGACGGACGTGAGCGGCTTTTGCAGGAACAGCCCGACGTTGTCCTCCGGGCAGGACTTGTAGCACTCGCTGCACAGCCCGCAGTACAGGTTCGAGTCCGCGCTTCCCGGCCACGTGTACCAGGGGCACCCGAAGCCC
>DATKRG010000181.1:0-25898 GCA_035532275.1 Streptosporangiaceae bacterium
GACCTCTTCCATGATCGCGCGCAGGCCCCGCGCGCCGGTGCCGCGCAGATTGGCCTGGTCGGCGATGGCCTCCAGCGAGTCGATGGTGAACTCCAGGTCCACGCCGTCCAGCTCGAACAGCCGCCGGTACTGCTTGACCAGCGCGTTGCGCGGCTCGGTCAGGATCTGGATGAGCGCCTCGCGGTCCAGGTTGTGCACGCTGGTGATGACGGGCAGGCGGCCGACGAACTCCGGGATCATGCCGAACTTGAGCAGGTCCTCCGGCATCACGTCGGCGAACTGGTCGGCGGTGGCCGCGGCGTTCCTGACCCGGAGCTTGGCGTTGAAGCCCATCCCGTTGTGGCCGGAGCGCTGCTCGATGATCTTCTCCAGCCCGGCGAACGCCCCGCCGCAGATAAACAGGACGTTGGTCGTGTCGATCTGGATGAATTCCTGGTGCGGATGCTTGCGGCCGCCCTGCGGGGGAACCGACGCGGTGGTGCCCTCCAGGATCTTCAGCAGCGCCTGCTGCACGCCCTCCCCGGACACGTCCCGGGTGATGGAGGGGTTCTCGCTCTTGCGGGCTATCTTGTCGATCTCGTCGATGTAGATGATGCCCGTCTCGGCCTTCTTGACGTCGTACTCGGACGCCTGGATGAGCTTGAGCAGGATGTTCTCGACGTCCTCGCCGACGTAGCCGGCCTCGGTCAGGGCGGTGGCGTCGGCGATGGCGAACGGCACGTTCAGCAGCCGGGCCAGGGTCTGGGCGAGCAGGGTCTTGCCGGACCCGGTGGGCCCGAGCAGCAAGATGTTGGACTTGGCGAGCTCGACCCCGTCCTCACCGGGCCGGGTGTCGCCGCCGGACTGGACCCGCTTGTAGTGGTTGTAGACCGCGACGGACAGGGCCTTCTTGGCCTTTTCCTGGCCGATTACATAGGCGTCGAGGAATTCGTAGATCTCGCGGGGCTTGGGCAGGCTGTCCCATTTGAGCTCGGACGGCTCGGCCAGCTCCTCCTCGATGATCTCGTTGCACAGGTCGATGCACTCGTCGCAGATGTACACGCCGGGGCCAGCGATGAGCTTCTTGACCTGCTTCTGGCTCTTCCCGCAGAAAGAGCACTTCAGCAGGTCACCACCATCCCCGATGCGTGCCACCAGACAACTCCTTTACCCCGGCCGCCGCAGCGGCCCGGCCACTGTCGGCGGGTCCTGCCATCATGAGCCAGCGAGGCCCCACCGGTCTACCCTGTCCGTGTCCGTGCCCTACATCCGTGCGCAACATCGGTCCCCGGCATCCGGCCCGGCGGGCCTCGATGCCTGTACCTGACGGTACCGCTCACAGGCCCCCGGTGCGAAGTCGCCACCGCTACCGCGGTGCTAACGGGACCTCCGCCGGAATCCTCCGCTTTAGGACGACCCTACCTCGGCGCGGCGCTTCAGGTTCGTCAGAACCTCGTCCACGAGGCCGTACTCCCTTGCCTCCTCGGCGGAGAAGTACTTGTCCCGCTCGACGTCCTTGCGCACCTGGTCCTCACCCCGGCCGCTGTGCAGGGCGATGATCTTCTCCATCGCGGTGCGCATCCGCAGGATCTCGCGGGCCTGGATCTCCAGGTCGCTGGACTGACCGTAGCCGCCCTCGGTGGCCGGCTGGTGGAGAAGGATACGCGCGTTGGGCAGCGCCATCCGCTTGTCCTTGGTCCCGGCGGCGAGCAGGACCGCCGCGGCGGAGGCGGCCTGGCCGATGCAGACCGTCTGGATCTCGGGCTGGACGAACTGCATGGTGTCGTAGATCGCCATCATCGAGGTGACCGACCCGCCCGGCGAGTTGATGTACATCGTGATGTCGCGGTCGGGATCCATCGACTCCAGCGCGATGAGCTGCGCGATCACGTCGTTGGCCGAGGCGTCGTCGATCTGCACGCCCAGGAAGATGATCCGTTCCTCGAAGAGCTTGTTGTACGGGTTCATCTCCTTGATCCCGTACGATGTCCGCTCCACGAAGGACGGCAGGACATAACGGGCCTGCGGCCGGCTGGCTGTGCTCACGGTGCGTTCCTCCGCTTCCGGTCCGTGGTTCAGGAGACTGGCCCCGCCGAGGGGACCTGGGTGGCTTCCCGGACCACCTGGTCCACGAAGCCATAGTCCCTGGCCTCGTCGGCGGTGAACCAGCGGTCCCGGTCGGAGTCGGTCTCGATCTGCTCGACGGTCTGCCCGGTGTGGAAGGCGATGCGCTCGGCCAGGGTCCGCTTGATGTAGAGCATCTGCTCGGCCTGGATCCGGATGTCGGTGGCGGTCCCGCCGATCCCGCCCGAGGGCTGGTGCATCAGGACCTGGGCGTGCGGCAGAGCGTAGCGCTTGCCCTGGGTGCCCGCGCAGAGCAGGAACTGGCCCATCGACGCGGCCATGCCCATCACGTAGGTGGCGATGTTGTTGGGCACGTACTGCATCACGTCGTAGATCGCCAGCCCGGCGCTGACCGAGCCGCCGGGCGAGTTGATGTACAGGCTGATGTCCCGCTTGTCGTCCTCGGAGGCCAGCAGCACCAGCTCGGCGCAGATCCGGTTGGCGATGTCGTCGTCAACCTGCTGGCCGAGGAAGATGATCCGGTGCCGGAGCAGCCGCTGGAAGAGCTGGTCGCCCAGGGGCATGACCTGCGCCTCCGCGGTGCGCGCCAGGATCGGCGCCACCTCCGTCAGGCCCGGCGGGGTGCTCAGAATGCTCTGCTGGTTCGCTTCTCGGCGCTGCGCCGCGTCGCTCACGGTGCTCTCCTGGTTCGCTCACTCACGGTGCCGTTGATTGTGACCCTAACGCCGAGCCGAGCCCGGAACGTCCGCCGTTGCGCCCTGTTCGCTGTCGGCGCAGGCACGGGCGGGCTCAGCCCGCTGGCTCGTCCCCGCCGGCCTGCTCCGCCCCGGCGCCGGCCGGGCCTGCCTCACCCGCAGCGGGCTCACCCGCAGCGGGCTCACCCGCGCCCTCCTCACCCGCGCCCTCCTCGGCGGCACCCTCCTCGGCGGCACCCTCCGCCTCCGCCTCCACCTCCGCCATGATCGCCTTGAGGTCGACCTTGTTGCCCGCCTCGTCGGTGATCGCCGCCCGGCCGGCGAGGACGTCCAGTGCCTTGGAGCGCAGCACCTCGGTCACCGCGACGCCGAGCTGCCCCCGGTCGACGATCTCCTTGGCCAGCCGGTCAGGGGGCACGCCGAGACGGTAGGCCTGCTCGACCAGGTAGGCGTTCAGCTCCTCCTGCTCGATCCCCAGATCTTCCTGGCGCGCGATCTGGTCAAGGACAAATCCCGCCTTAACGAACTTGCGGGCATCGACCGCGAACTCCGCATCCAGGTCGTCGCCGGACAGGCCACGGGAGCTCAGGTAGGCGTCCCTGGTTGCACCGGCCCGCTCCAGCTGCTCGTCCAGCGAGTGCTCGCGCCGGTCGATCTCCTGCGCCACCAGCCGCTCCGGCAGCGGGATCTCGATCCTGGCCAGCAGGGCTTCCAGTGCCCGGTCCCGGGCCTGGCCCGCCTGCTGCGCCCGCTTGACGGTCTCCAGCCGGGTGCGGGTGCCGGCCCGGAACTCCCCCAGGGTGTCGTACTCGCTGGCGGACTGGGCGAACTCGTCGTCGAGCTCGGGCAGTTCCTTGACCTTGACGCTGTGCACGGTGACCGCGACATCGGCCTGCTGGCCGGCCTGCCCCCCGCCGGCCAGCTCGGCGGTGAAGCTGCCAGCCTCGCCAGCCGACATCCCGGCCAGCGCCTCGTCCAGGCCGTCCAGCAGGTTCCCGCTGCCGACCTCGTAGGAGATCCCGCTCGCCTGCGCGTCTTCCACGGGCTTGCCGCCCACCGACGCCGACAGGTCGATCGACACGTAGTCACCGGTCTGCACCGGCCGGTCCACGCCCTTCAGCGAGGCGAACCGCTCCCGCAGCCCGGAGATGTACTCCTCCACCTCGTCCGGGGTGACCTCGGTGTTGTCCACCGACACCGGCATGCCGGTGAAGTCGGGGAGGTCGAACTTGGGCCGGATGTCCACCTCGGCGGTGAAGGCGAGCTGCTCGCCGTCGTCGAGCCGGGTGATCTCCAGGTCCGGCTGGCCGAGCGCGAGGACGTCGTTGTCCTCCAGCGCCTTGCCGTACAGCCGCGGGACCGCGTCGTTCACCGCCTGCTCCAGCACGACGCCCCGGCCGAGCCGCTGGTCGATCACCCGTGGCGGCACGTGCCCGGGCCGGAAGCCCGGGATCCTGACCTGCTTGGCGACCTCCCGGTAGGCCTTGTCGAGGCTGGCTTTGAGCTCGGAGAACGGAACCTCGATGGTCAGCTTGACCCGGGTCGGGCTGAGCTCCTCGACATCGGTCTTCACGGCGGCGTCACTCCCTGGTCGCCCGCTTTCTGCCCGCCGCGGGCGCGTCCAGGCGAAAACCCGGGCCGGCGCGACCCACAGGCGGCTACGGCGGCCAAGTCTATGGCCCGTCAGGGACTACAGCAGGCCCATCCGGCGGCCGCGGGCGATCGCCTCCCGGCGGGAGCCGACGCCGAGCTTGCGGTACGCCGAACGCAGATGGGTCTTGACCGTGTTGATCGACAGGAACAGCGCCTGCGAGATCTCCTCGTTGGTCATGTGCGAGGGCAGGAAGCAGAGCACAGCCCGCTCGCTGTCGGTCAGCCGGACGTTCTCCTGCTCGGCCGGCAGGGCCAGCCGGGGCGCCTGGACGTCGAAGCGCTCCAGCACCCGGCCCGCGAACCCGGCATGCCGGCTGGTCGGCGGCACCAGCACGGTGACCGCGGACCGGACGGCCGCGCCGCCGTCCAGGAACACCCGGTAGGCGCGCTCAGGCTCGGCCAGCTCCAGCGCCTGCTCCACCAGCCCGGCCGCCTCCTGCGTGGCGCCGAAGCGGCGGCGCGCGACCGCAGCGAGCAGCAGCGCGGCGATCCGCTCCTGCCCGGTGGTGGGCACAACCCCGTCCAGGCACGGTCCGAGCAGCTCGCCCGCGGCCGCGAAGTCGCCCTCGGCCAGCAGCAGGCCGGCCCGGATCAGCAGCGCGTCGCCGCGGCCTGGCTCCTCGCCCTCGTCCGCCAGCAGCAGCAGCGCCCGCGCCCGGCCGGCGTCGCCGGCCCGCAGCGCCGCTTCCGCCTCCGCCACGGTCACCGCCGAGACCAGCGCCGCCCGGCCGCGCGCCCAGGTCTCCCGCAGCCGGGACAGCACCGCCCTGGCAGCCGCCGCGTCACCGTCGGCGAGCAGGATCCTGGCCCGCATCAGCGCCGCCACGTCGCTCACCGGCGGCTCGCCGGGCAGATGCCCGGCCCGCTGCGGGTCCACCTCGTCCAGCAGCCGCTGGGCGGCCTCCAGATCGTCGCGGGCCAGCCGCACCTGCGCGTAGGCGAAGTCGGCCAGGCGGGATGCTTCGTGGGTGGCGCCGATGGCGCCCCGGCGCACGTCGTCAGCGGTCTGCAAGGCGACCGTCAGGTCACCGCAGCAGCCCTCGGCCAGGGCGCGCCAGGCGCGTGCCCGGCCCCGCAGCTCGGTCAGGCCGCCGGCCCCGAGCTGACGGTCGGCGTGCCGCAGGGCGTACCGCGCATCACCCACCTCCCACCGGCGCAGGCTGCCGATGCCCAGGGCGAACCAGAGCAGGCCCAGGGCACGGTGCTCGGGCTGGGTGCTGGCCGACGCCTGCGCCGACTCAGCCAGTGACCTGCCCTCCTTCACCAGCACCGGGTCGTTGCGGTCGGTATCGGCCAGCAGCATGATCCGCAGCGCCGTCAGCGTGGGCTCCAGCACCGGCCGCAGGGCGGCCAGGGCCGGCCCGTCCGGCGCCGGCCGCTCCAGCGCCCGGCACGCGCCGTCCAGGTGGATCGCCGCCCCGTCCGGGTCGTGCCGCCACAGCCGGGCAGCCGCCAAGGCGGCGCCGACCGCCGGGTCGTGGGCGGCCCGGTCGGCCGGGAAGAGCGCCAGCACCGATTCCAGGTCGGCCAGATCCGCCGACATGACCACGCCCAGCCCGGCGTGCGCGATCGCCTGCGCGGCATAGTCCCAGTCCTGCGCCGCGGCCGCGGCCCGCACCGCGTCCAGCGTCCGGTCGTGTCCGGCGTACCAGCGGGCGGCGCGCCTGAGCAGGACCGGTATCTCGTGCGGGATCTCCCGCTGCAGCCCGGCGGTGAGCACGTCCTTGAGCAGCGGGTGGTACCGGTAGTCCCCGAACCCCCGGTCGACCGGCTCCACGAAGCTGTTCTCCCGGCTGAGCCGGTCCAGCATCCGGGCGCCGCCGGGCTGGCCGGTCAGCGCGTCGGCCAGCTCTCCGGACACGGCCGGGACCACGCTCGTGCGCAGCAGGAAGGCTCGGATCTGGGGGTCCTGCCGGGCGAGGACCTCGTCCCACAGGTAGTCGGTGACCAGTGGCTCGTCCCCGGCCAGGCCGCCGGTGACCTTCCCGCCCTCGCCGGGCTCGCTGGCGGCCCGTATCGCCGCCAGCCGCAGGCCGGCCATCCAGCCCTCGGTGCTCGCCAGCAGCTCATCGCGCTCGGCGGCCCGCAGCTCGATGCCCAGCATCGCGAAGTACGCGTCCGCCTCCGCGGAGGTGCAGGCCAGGTCGGCACCGCCGATGTCGGCCAGTTCGCCGGCGACCCGCAGCCGCGCCAGCTGCAGCGGCGGTGACCGGCGGCCGGACAGCACCAGCCGCAGCGTGGGTGGTGCGTGCCTGATCAGGACGTCGAGGCCGTTCAGGACACCGGGGTCGGTCAGTTCGTGGCTGTCGTCCAGGATCAGCACCACTGGCTCGGTAAAGGCCTGGGCTGCCTCCACCAGGCGGAGCGGGAACTCCTCCGGGCAGGTGTCCTCCAGCCCCCGCAGAGCATCCGACGGCGCTGGCCTGATCCGGTTCAGCGCGGCACAGACATATGCCCAGAACCACTCGTGCCGGTCCCCGGCGTCGAGGGTGAGCCAGACCACCCGGCTCGCCCGGGGCCCGGCAGCCGCCCAGGACGCGCAGGCGACGGTCTTGCCAGCCCCGGCCGGCCCGGAGATCACCGTCACCCGGTGCCGGCTGGCCTGGTCGAGCAGATCGGTCAGCCGGGGCCGGGCCAGCACCGGGAAGCTCAGGTGAGGCAGCCGCAGCTTGTCTTCGAGCAGGTGCCGCCGGTCATGGCGGCCGCCGCCCGGGTCTTTGCGGCCGGTCCCGTTCGGCTGACCGGGCTCCCTGCCGCTGGCGGTTCCGCTGCCGCTGGTTCCGCCGGCTGTTCCGCCGGCATCGGCTGTTCCGCCGCCATTGGCGGTTCCGATGCCGCTGGCGGTTCCGATGCCGCTGCCGGTTCCGGTCCCGCCGCCGGGTTCTGTCCCCTGGCCGGGATCCTTCCGGCCGCTGGGCACGTTCCCGCCCTGCGGCCCGGCGCTGCGGCCCGCAGGGTTCTCCCGCCCAGACAGCGGCGCATCGCTGATGGTGCCCGTCATCGATATCCCCCCGGATGACCGGCTATCCGGCCTGGACATCAGCGGGCGAGCGGTCACGCCAGCATCCCCGCGAATACATATGCGCAGGCCATAGCCCTTTGTGGGCTAGTACCCTCAGTGAGCTGTATCAACCCCGGGCCCACCAGGGCGGCGGGGGTGCCAGGACCGGCCTTCTCACCCGCCGTGGGTGAGGATCCTCCCGGTCGGGGGTATCCCGCGGTCCCTGAGGGTTCGCGGCCTGTTCCCTCGGCATCCACCCGGCTGCCGGCCGCTGTTCGCCCCCACCTGATGCGCTGTCCCTGGAGCAACTCCGGTCGCGCTTCTCCACACGCGAGAAGAGACACGCCATGACCCTCACCATCACCATCCGCATACCGGACGGGCTACCTCTCCCAGCGGGGCTGACGGCTCCGGCGGCAGGCCGTGACCGCACCCCCGTGGCCAGCCAGGCTGGCGTCACCGACATGCTGCGGCTCCTGCGCACCCTGCTGCCGCTGGTCGAGCCCGCGGCCATGCTGATGGCCGACGCGGCGGGGCTCGGCCTGATCGGCCAGATCGTCTGCGCCACTGCGATCAGGTCCGCCCGCCAGGTGCTGGCAGCCTGAGCCCGGGCCCGGCTACGACCGGGTGCCGGAACCCGGCCTGGCGGTCCTGGTTCTGGCCGACCCGGCACCGGCGCGTGCCGTCCGGCTGCCCGCAGTCCGGCTGCCCGCTGTCCGGCGGCTCGTCGTGGTGCGCGGCCGCTTCGCCGCGGCCGGAGCCCTGCGGCTGGCTGGGGCTGTCCCGTTCCCTGGCGAGCTGGCCGGCGGCTGCTTGCCGGCAGGCGCCTGGCCAGCCGGCTGGAGACCTGGTCGGCCGGCCATCGGCCGCGGCATGCCAGCAGGGAGCCTGGACGGCCCCCACCAGCGCAGCACCGCGTAGCCAAGGCCGGCCGCCGCGGCGATGGGCCAGGTGACCACGTCGGCGGCCGCCAGCACGCCGAGCCCGATATAGACCGGCAGGCCACCACGGGACGACAGCACCCGGCCGGCCGCGGCGACCGGCTCGGTGACCATGGCAGCCACCCGCTCAAGCTGGATGCTGACAGTTAGTTCGTGGTCCTGCCCGTCCCGGCGGCCGCCCGCCCGTGCCGGCGACCCGTCACGTGCTGGCCTGGCACCGGCCGGGCGGGTTCTCTCGCGTTGCGATGCAGTTGTCGGCATCTGTCTGCTCCTCCCCGTTGACCACCGCCTACCTACCCAACATCAGCAGGTCACGATCGCCCCCACCCGGACCGGGCGACCCTGCCCGGGGCTAAAGCGCACCGGTGGCGGGTAAGCAGATGGCAGCCGGCTGTCCGCGCCGGGGCCTGGGGCGCCCGCGGCATGCGACGTGATCGCCTGGCTGGTCACGAGGGGGTTTACCGGTGTGAAGCCGTCGGGGGGGTACCTCGTGGCTGCCATGGGTGCGGGCGGCGCACTGGTCCGGCCGGCGGCGACGACCGCGGCGTCGGTAGCGGGCCGGATGAGTGGCCCGGCCCGCCGCCGGGCCGGGCAGGCGGGCGATTCGGCCCGCCGGCGCGCGGGCCAGGTAATCTCGGCCGCCGCCGCAGCGGCCGATCTGGGTACCCGCCGCCGCCGGCGGCGGGTATGGGCCGGTGCTGGCCGCGCGCACGTGGAGGTCCGGGGCCTCACCGGCCGGGGGACCGCCCACCGGCGGCTAGCCCGCGACGTCACCTCGGAGCTGAACGGCCTGAAGGGCGTCCACTGGGCCGAGGTCAACGCGGCGACAGCGCAGGTGCTGGTCATCTTCGACGAGGATGCCGTCGACCTCCCCGATCTGGTGGAGACGATCGAGTCCGTGGAGCAGGCCCACGGCACGCAGGACGACACTTTCGACTGGTCGGCCCCGCCCCACCCGGCCGACGACGGGCCCCTGCTCTCGGCTGCCGCCGTGCTGGGCGCCGACGCGATCGGCATCACCGCCGCGAGCCTGAGCAGGTTCCTGCGGTGGCCGACGATCCCGCCCGCGATCAGGGCACCCATCGTCGCGGTCGAGGGGCAGCCGCGGCTGCGGCGGGCCGTAATCGGCCGTTTCGGCCCGGTCGGCGGGGACTTGCTGCTGGCGCTGGGCAACGTGCTCGCCCACGGCGTGTCGCAGGGCCCGGCGCCGCTGGCGGTGGACGCGGTCTCCCGGCTGATCCAGGTCGGGGAGCTACGGTCCCGCCGGGCGGTGTGGGCGCGGGAAGAAGCCGCCCTGCATTCCGCCGGGCATGCGCTGCCCGCCGAGAGCCACGTCCACCGGCCCCGGCCGGTCCCGCTCCCGCCCGGGCCGGTGGAGCGGGCCGCCACTGGGACGTCGCTGGCGGCGCTGGCCGGGGCGACGACGGTGCTGGCCTGGACGCGCAACCCGGGTGAGGCCGCCACCATGATCCTTGCCACCGCGCCCAAGGCCGCACGCCTGGGGCGGGAGGCCTTCGCCGGCGTGCTCGGCATGGAACTGGCGCGCCGCGGTGTGGTGCCGCTCGACGGCGCCGCTCTGCGCCGGCTGGACCGGGTGACCGCGATCGTGGTCGACTCCGCGGTGCTGTGCGCTCCCGAGCCGCGCATCCTGTCCGCCGCCGCCGACGGCGACCCGGACCATGCCGTGGCCGACTGGCAGGCCGCGGAGCGCGTCCTGTCCGCGCACACGCTGGCCGGCCTGGCCGGGCCCGGCCCGTGGGCACACGACGGCTGGCGGCTGGCCCGTCCGGCGGCCGGGCCAGCGGGGGATG
Organism: Streptosporangiaceae bacterium; assembly: GCA_035532275.1. GTDB lineage: Bacteria > Actinomycetota > Actinomycetes > Streptosporangiales > Streptosporangiaceae > UBA9676. The sequence continues at coordinate 10,166 of DATKRG010000181.1, forward strand.
TCACCGGGCCCGCTGGCCTCACCCTGGACCTCCTCGACCATGCCGGGCACCGCCGGGCCGGCTTCCTGATCGGCTGCGAGCTTGATTTCCGCGCCGAGGCCCTGCTCGGCGCGGCCCGTGAATGCGCCGAGCGGGTGCTGCTCACCCAGCACGCCAGCACTGCCGAGCTGGCCGCCTGGGCCGACGAGGTGCTCACCACGGCCAGGCCCCTGGCTGGTCATGTCCGGCGGCTCCAGGTGCGTGGGCACGGCGTGCTGCTGGTCTGCACCGGGCACCCGGAGGCCCTCGCCGCCGCGGACGTCGGGGTGGGCGTAGTGACCGACGCGGACGGTGTCAGCTGGGCGGCGGACCTGGTCTGCGGGCCGGGGCTGGTCGACGCCTGGCGGCTGCTGCGGGCGGTCGGGGCGGCCCATCGCGCCAGCCGCAACGCGGCCCGGCTGTCGCTGGGCGGCTCCGCCCTGGGCGCGCTGCTGGTGACCGCTGGGCGAGGGCCCCGGCGGACCAGGATCGGCATCGCACCAGTGCAGAGCGCGGCGCTGCTGGCGATGGCCAGCGGGACGATGGCGGCACGGTCGGTCGGGCGGGCTCCCGCACCGGCCCCGGTGCCCCGCGGCGACTGGCACGCGCTCACCGCTGACACCACCCTGGCCCGGCTGCACCCGCACCGGCAGCCCGCGCAGGCGCCGTCCGCGGGCGGGCAGGGCGGATCCGGCACCCAGCTGCCCGGCACGAGTCCGCTGAGCACGGGCCCGCAGAGCACGGGCCTGCTAAGCACGGGCCCGCAGAGCACGGGCCTGCTAAGCACGGGCCCGCTGAGCACAGGCCGGGCGGTGCTGGCCGCCGCCGCCAGCCACCCGCTCGCCGCCACCGCCATCGTCGGGCCGGCCCGGGGGGCGGCCGAGCTGGCCGGAGCGGTCCGGCAGGAGCTGCAGGATCCGCTGACACCCGTGCTCGCGCTCGGCACCATGGCCTCGGCCGTCGTCGGGTCGGGGGTGGACGCGGCCATGGTGGCCGGGGTGATGGCCGGTAACGCGCTGATCAGTGGCGCGCAACGGATGCGTGCCGAACGATCGCTGGGGCGGCTGCTGCTCAGCGAGCAGCCGACGGCCCGCCGGACGGACTGGACGCCCTCCGGCCGCCAGCGGCAGCCAGGCACCTTCCCCGGGCTGACCCGCGCACCCCAGCAGACCGTGCCCGCCGAGGAGCTGAGCCCCGGCGACGTCATCGCCCTGGAGCCCGCCGATGTGGTCCCGGCCGACGCCCGGCTGCTGGCCGCCGACAGCCTGGAGGTGGACGAGTCCACGCTGACCGGCGAGTCGCTGCCGGTGGCCAAGTCGGTCGATCCGGTACCGGGCGCGCCATTGGCCGAGCGGACCTGCATGGTCTACGAGGGCAGCACGATCCTGGCCGGGCACGGTTTCGCGGTGGTGGTCGCCACCGGCGCCGCGACCGAGGCAGGGCGGGCGGCCATGGCCGCCGGGCGGGGGGCACCCGCGACCGGGATCCAGGCCCGGCTGGCGGACCTGACCAAGATCTCGGTGCCCGCCAGCGGGCTCGGCGGGCTCGCCGTGGCCGGGCTGGGCCTGCTGCGGGGCGTCCCGCTGCGGGAGGCGGTCGCCTCCGGGGTCGCCGTTGCCGTCGCCGCGGTGCCCGAAGGCCTGCCGCTGGTGGCCACCGTGGCGCAGCTCGCGGCGGCCCGCCGGCTCACCGGGACCGGAGTGCTGGTCCGCTCCTCCCGGGCGCTGGAAGCCTTGGGCCGGGTGGACATCATCTGCTTCGACAAAACGGGCACGCTGACCCAGGGGCGGCTCACCGTCACCGGGCTGGCCGGCCCGGGCACCCCGGTGCCCTTTGGCACCCCGCAGGCCCGGCACCTGCTCCGGGTCGCGGCCCGGGCCAGCCCGCCGGCCAGCAACGGGAAGCTGCGGGGGCTGGTGCACGCCACCGACCGGGCGGTGCTGGAATCGGCCCATGCCCGGGCTGGTGGTGACCGGTCCTGGCGGCTCGCCGAGGAACTGCCGTTCGAGGCCAGCCGGGGTTACGCCGCCTCGCTGGGGCGCAGCGCCGGCATGACCCAGCTGGCCGTCAAGGGCGCGCCCGAGGTGGTGCTGCCGCGCTGTACCCGGGTGGCCACCAGCGGGCGTGGCCCCGGCAGCGCCGCGATGACGCCGGCCCGGCGCCGGGCGGCCCAGGCCGTCCTGCACGACCTGGCCGGGCAGGGGCTGCGGGTGCTGGCGGTCGCCGAAGCCGACCTGCCGGGCGCGCCCGAGGAGTACCACCTGGCCAGGAACGGCAACGGCAGCCGGCCGGCCAACGGGCACCCGGCACGGGCCGGGAACGGCGGGCCGGGGAACGGCGCCCCGGCGGGCGGTGCCGCCAACGCCAGTGCCGCCAACGCTGGTGCGGGTCCGGCCACCCCGGCCGGACCCGACGGCGGCGACCTGGTCGCGGGACTGACCCTGACCGGGTTCGTCGCCATCGCCGACACGCCGCGGCCCACCGCCAAGGCGACCGTGCGCAGGCTGGCGGAGGCCGGGGTGCGGATCACCATGATCACCGGGGATCATCCGGACACGGCGGTGGCGGTCGCCAGGAAGCTGGGCATCCCGCACGCCGGCCGCGTCCTGACCGGGGCCGAGTTCAGCAAGCTTCCCGAGGCCACCCGCACCCGGCGGATCGCTGCCAGCACCGTCTTCGCCCGGGTCTCGCCGGAGCAGAAGGTGCGCATCGTGCAGGCTCTGCAGCGGGCCGGGCATGTGGTCGCGATGGCCGGCGACGGCGTCAACGACGCCGCCGCGATCCGGCTGGCCGATGTCGGCATCGGCGTGACCAGCCGGGGCTCGACCTCGGCCCGCAGCGCCGCCGACCTGATCCTGACCGAGGCCGACACCCTGCCCATCCTGGACGCGCTGCTGGAGGGCCGGGCGCTGTGGTCGCGGGTCCGGGACGCGGTCTCGATCCTGGTCGGCGGCAACGCCGGGGAGGTGGCCTTCACCCTGCTCGGGACGGCGGTGACCGGCCGTGCCCCGTTGAGCACCCGGCAGCTGCTGCTGGTCAACACCCTCACCGACATGCTGCCCGCGCTGGCGGTCGCGCTGTCCGCGGCCCGCGGCGGCCAGAACGGGGACAATCCGCTCATCACGGCCGGGCCGGTGGGGCAGTTCATGGCCCCCGAACTGGCGCGGGCGCTGGCCGTCCGCGGCGGCGCGACCGCGCTGGGAGCGACTGTCGCGTGGCAGGCCGGGCGGATGACCGGGCGCCGGCAGCGGGCGAGCACGATGGGCCTGGCCACGCTCGTGCTGACCCAGCTCGGCCAGACGCTGCTGACCAGCGGCCGCAGCCCGCTGACGATCGGCACCACCGCGGTTTCCGCCGCCACCCTGGCCGCCATCGTGGAGACCCCCGGCGTCAGCCAGTTCTTCGGGTGCACACCGCTCGGCCCGGTCGCATGGACGATCGTCACCGGGTCGGCGGCCGGCGCCACGCTCGCCGCCGCGGCCGCCCCCGGCCTGCTGTGGGCGGGCCCCGCCAGCCCCGCCGGCCCAGCCAGGCCCGCCAGCCCGGCCAGGCCCGCCAGCCCCGCCGGCCCGGCCAGGCGCGCCGCCCCCCGCCGGGGCAGCGCGCATTTACCGCGCGTTCACCGACTGTCCCGCCGCTTGCCCGCTGCGAGGATGAGGGAAGCCGGCCGCCCCTGCCGCGGCCGGACAGCACGGGAGACCAGCATGGCTGACAGTGCCGAGCATGTGGACCCCCAGCACGCCGACGCGCTGCACCCGACATCGTCGGCGGCGACTTCACCGGCTGGTGGGCCTACGTCGCCGGACCGGTCACCGGCGCCGTCGCCGCCGTCATCATCATCGGCCTGGTGCGCCGCCCCGCTGCGAAGCCGTCAGGCCCCGGCTGCCGCCCGGGCCCTGGCCAGCACCGGCTCCACGTTGCCCGGGCCGTGGTCGAGCTGGTAGTCCAGGTTGATCGCGGCGTTGATGAGCGACAGGTGGCTGAACGCCTGCGGGAAGTTGCCGAGCTGCTCGCCGGTGAGCCCGATCTCCTCCGAGAACAGGCCGAGGTGGTTGGCGTAGGTGTGCATCTTCTGGAAGGTCAGCTCGGCTTCGTCGAGCCTGCCGGACCGGGCCAGCGCGTCCACGTAGAAGAACGTGCACAGGGAGAACGTGCCCTCGTGACCCAGGAGCCCATCGGGTGACGCGGCCGGGTTGTAGCGGTAGACGAGGCTGTCGGAGACCAGCTCGTGGTCCATCGCCTCCAGCGTTTCCAGCCACATCGGGTCGAACGGTGACACGAACCCCATCAACGGCATCAGCAGCAGCGAGGAGTCCAGCACGTCGGTGTCGTAGTGCTGGATGAACGCATGCCGGTCGCTGTTCCAGCCACGCTGCATGATCTGCTTGTAGAGCCGGTCGCGCTCGGACCGCCACCGGATGATGTCGGCCGGGCGGCCACGGTGCTCAGCGAGCCGGATCGCGCGGTCGAGTGCGACCCAGCACTGGAACCGCCCGTAGGTGAAGTCCTTGCGGCCGCCCCGGGTCTCCCAGATGCCTTCCTCCTTCTGGTCCCAGTGCTCGCACAGCCAGTCGATCATGTTGGCGATGGCGGTCCACCCCTCATGGGCGGGCTGCAGACCCTGGGCGTCCGCATGGGCCATGGCGTCCATCACCTCGCCGAAGATGTCGAGCTGGAGCTGATCCGAGGCGCCGTTCCCGATCCGGACCGGGCTCGAGCCGCGCCAGCCCTCGAAATGGTCCAGCGTCTCCTCGGTGAGGTCGGAGGATCCGTCCACCCGGTACATGATCTTCAGCGGCCGGGAGCCGTTCACGTTGCTGGCCTCCTGGACCAGGCGGTCCCTGACCCACAGCCCGAACTCGGCTGCCTCCTCCCGGTACCCCAGCCCCAGCAGGGCGTACATGGAGAACGACGCGTCCCTGATCCAGGTGTAGCGGTAGTCCCAGTTGCGCTCCCCACCGGTCAGCTCGGGCAGGCCGGCGGTCGGCGCCGCCACCGGGGCACCGGAGGGGGCGTAGGTCATCAGCCGCAGCGTCATGGCCGAGCGGGACACCATTTCCCGCCAGCGGCCGGTGTAGCTGGAGCGGTGCAGCCAGTCCCGCCAGTAGCCCACGGTGTCGCTGGTCAGCCGCTCCAGCTCGGACGGCGATATCCGGGTCGGCCGGCCGCCCATGGACTCCAGCACCATGCCGGTGGTCTCACCCTCGTTCAGGGTGCGGGACACACGCAGATCCTGCCCGACCCGCTCCACCTGGATGCCCTGCTCCCCGAGCGGCACGGTCCGCTCGCCGACCGGATGGAGGGTCAGGTGCGTGCCGCCCGCGTCGAAGACCGCCCCGTTCTCGGAGAGCTCCAGCGTGTGCGACCGGCGGCCGTAGTCGAACCGGGGCTTGATGTCCACCACGAACCGCATCGTGCCGCGCACCACCCGCAGCATCCGGACCAGCCGGTGCTTGTCGGTGGGTGTCCGGCCGGCGACGGGCATGAAGTCGGTGACCTCACCCACCCCTTCCGGTGTCATGAAGCGGGTGATCAGGACGGCGGTGTCAGGGAAATAGAGCTGCTTAGTGATGTAGTCGCCGGTTTCCGGTGCCACCCGGAAGTAGCCGCCCTTGTCGGCGTCCAGCAGTGACGCGAAGACGCTCGGCGAGTCGAACCGGGGGCAGCAGAACCAGTCAATCGTCCCGTCCGTGCTCACCAGCGCCGCTGTCTGCAGATCGCCGATGAGCCCGTGGTCGCTGATGTTCGGGTAGCGCTCCATGGTCATCTCCTTGGTCGGGCAGCTCAGGTACTGGGCGAGGCGGACGGGCAGTGGGTGTTCACGGCGCCGAGCAGGTTCTGCGCCGCGGTGGTGACATCGCCGAGCGCGTTCACCACCCCGTCCAGGGCGGCGGCGCTCGGCTGGCTGGCCAGGTTCTTCGCCTGGGTGCCGAGCTTGCCCAGGGCGGAACTCAGCGCCGCGGTCTGGGCGTGCCACTGCTGGCCGGCGTCGGCGGTGAACGTGGCCAGCTTGGCCTTCACATCGGCCACGCCGGAGCTGATGCTGGTCCCGGCGCCGGTTCCCACCTTGATGTGGGTCAGGCTGGCCAGCGACGTGCGCAGGGCCGCAGCGTCCTGGCACAGCGCCCCGGACGGCAGCGGGGACGCCGACGATGACCCGCCAGCGGGCGTGGCGCCGCCGGAGGAGGTCCCCCCGCCGGACGCGCAGGCGACCGCCAGCAGCGCCACCCCGAACGCGACCGCGACGATCTTCCACCAGGCAGGCCTGGTCACTGTCACACGTCTCATGTCCGGCCAGGATCCCCCGCGGCGGGCGGATCGGTCGTCACCCGTGGCGGGCTATCCGGGCCCCCGGGCCGCGGGTCAGCGCAGCCGCTCCAGCAGGTGGTCGCCGACCCGGATCGCGTTCGCCATCGCGGTCAGCGCGGGGTTCACCGCGCCGATGCTCGGGAAGAAGCTGGTGTCCACCACGTAGAGGTTGTCCAGGTCGTGCGCCTTGCAGTTGACGTCCAGCACCGAGGTGGCCGGGTCGGTGCCGAACCGGCAGGTGCCCGCCTGGTGCGCGACCCCGGCGACCGGCACGTCCATCGAGGCGTAGAAGTTCTTGTCCAGGACGTGATGGCTGGCCAGCCCGGCGTGGTTGAGCAGCTTCTTCAGCTCGCCGTACAGGTCGCCGGCCTGCGCCGCGCTGGTCTGGCGGCAGGCCAGGTGGATGCTGCCGTCGGAGTCGATCGTGACCCGGTTACCGGGCAGCGGCAGGTCCTCGGTGGTGAGCCAGAAGTCGACGCCGTGCTTGGCCACCTCGGCCAGGCTCCACCGCGGGGCCAGCTTGGTGAGCTTGGGCTCCTCGCCCTTCATGGCCATCGCGTTGGACTTGCCCAGCAGCTGGATGTTGCCCAGCGGCGGGCGGCTGTCGGTGGCGAGGTAGAAATCGTTCAGCCCCAGGGTCTTCTGGAACACCGTCTCGTTGGGCTCCTTGCCCAGCGCGATCACGGCCTTGCTGTTGTGGAACATGTAGTTGCGCCCGACCTGCCCGGAGGAGTTGGCCAGGCCATCGGGGTGGCGGTCGGTGGCCGAGGCGAGCAGGATCCGGGCGCTGCCCGCCGCCCCGGCGCAGACGGCGACCAGGCCGGCCCGGTAGATCTCCCGCTCGCCGCCCCTGGTCACGACCACCCCGGTGACCGCCCGCCCGGCCGGGTCGGTCTCCAGCCGCACCACCTCGGCGCCGGTCAGCAGGGTCACGTTCAGCTCGCCCAGCAGCGGCCGCACCGCGATGACCTCGGCGTCGGACTTGGCGTGCACCAGGCACGGGTAGCCGTCACAGGTGGAACAGCGGATGCAGACGCTGGCCGGCCGCCTGGCCTCGTCCAGCAGGATCCCGCACGGGGCGTGGAACGGCCGGTAGCCGGCCGCGGCGAGGTCGTCGGCCAGCTGCTGGATCCGCGGCTCGTGGGACACCGCGGGCCAGGGGTACTGCTTGGAGCAGGGGCCCTCGGTGGCGTCCTCGCCGTGGGTGCCGTGCACCTGGTACAGCCATTCGGCCTGGGTGTACCAGGGCTCGAAGTCGGTGTAGCTGAGCGGCCAGGCCGGTGACACCCCGTCCACGTGCTTGATCTCACCGAAATCGGCCGGCCGCAGCCGGTACAGCGCCGCCCCGTACATCTTGGTGGCGCCGCCGACGAAGTAGTGGACCTGCGGCTGGAACGGCTTGCCGTCGCCGTCGTACCAGGTTTCTGGCGAAATGTACCTCCCGTCCACGAAGACCGGGCCGGCCTCCCAGTTCGCCATCTCCCTGGGCAGGAAGTCGCCGCGCTCCAGCAGCAGGATCCGCTTGCCCGACGGCGCCAGTGTGTGCGCCAGGGTGCCGCCGCCGGCCCCGGTGCCCACGATGATCACGTCGTAGCTTTCGCTCACCCGAGCCACTATGCCGGCCACCGGCCCGGGCGGCATCGCCTTCCCGGGGTGAGGGCCGCCCGCCGGCCCGGGCCGCCCGGGCCGGCCCGGGCAATCACCCGGCGAGGATGATGCCGGCCGGCGCCGCTGCGGTGACAGTGGCGAACGCGGTGGCATGACAGGCACGAGGCGACAGCGAGGACGGTGCGATGAGCAACGGCGAGAACGCCACCGCGCGTTTCCAGATGAACTCGGGGCTGCTGGCTACCGGGGCAGCGCTGGCCGGGATCGGCAGCCTGCTCGGCCTGGCCGGGCTCACCATCAGCATGGTGGCGGTCGCGGCGGCCGCCCGGCGCTATGTGAACGAGCGCGGCATGCCGCCGACCGAGCTGGCCCGGCATCACATCGCCAAGGCGAAGGCGGCGACCGCCGCCGGGGCCAGCGCGTGGCGGGACGGCTCCACCCCGCCGCCCGGGAACAAGGTGTCCAGGGCGCGCCGCTGACCCCGCCGGTAGCGGCCAGGCGAGCACGACGGGGGCACACCGATGACGCTCGACCTCGCACGCTGGCAGTTCGCGTGGACGTCGGTCAACCACTTCTTCTTCGTCCCGGTGACGATCGGCCTCGCCTTCCTCACCGCGCTGCTGCAGACGTCCTGGTACCGGCACAAGCGGCCCGAGCAGCTGCGGCTGACCAGGTTCTTCGGCACGCTGCTGGTCATCAACGTGGCGGTCGGCGTGGTCACCGGGCTGGTCCAGGAGTTCGAGTTCGGGATGAACTGGTCGGCCTACTCACGGCTGGTCGGGGACATCTTCGGCGCCCCGCTGGCGATGGAGGGGCTGATCGCCTTCTTCCTGGAGTCGACCTTCCTGGGGCTGTGGATATTCGGCTGGGACAAGCTGTCCCGGCGGGTGCATCTGCTGACCATCTGGGCGGTGGCGGTGGGCACCGTGGCGTCAGCCGCGTTCATCATGGCCGCCAACTCCTGGATGCAGCACCCGGTCGGCTACCGGATCAGCAGGTCCACCGGGCGGCCCCAGCTCAACGACATCTGGGCGGTGCTGACCAACCCGGTGTTCCTGTGGGGATACGCGCACGTCCTGCTGGCCTCGCTGGTGACCGGCTCGGCGGTCATGCTGGCGGTGTCGGCCTGGCAGCTGCGCCGGGGCGGGCAGCGCGAGGTCTTCGGCCACTCGCTGCGGCTCTCGCTGATCGTGCTGGTCCCGGCCATCATCCTGGCCATGTTCGTGGGCAGCGAGCTGGGCGTGATCGAGGCCACCTACCAGCCGATGAAGATCGCCGCAGCGGAAGCCCAGTGGACCACCTGCCAGCCGTGCTCGTTCTCGCTGCTCCAGATCGGCGGCGGGAACAACGACCACACCCCGACCCAGATCCTGTCCATCCCGCACCTGCTGTCACTGCTGGCCACCAACTCCTGGAACGGCAAGGTGACCGGGCTGGACCCGCTGCAGGCGCAGTACGCCGCCCGGTACGGCCCCGGCTACTACGTGCCGAATGTCTTCATCCAGTACTGGTCGATGCGCATCATGGCCTACGCCGCCGGGCTGGTCTTCCTGCTGGGCCTGTGGGGGCTGTGGCTGATGTGGCGCAAGCGGGCCGAGTCGGCGCGCTGGTTCCTGTTCGCCGCCACCTGGGCGGTGATCCTGCCCTTCTGCATGAACACCGCCGGCTGGCTGCTCACCGAGAGCGGCCGGCAGCCGTGGATCGTGCAGGGCCTGCAGCTGACCAAACACGCCGTCTCCCCCTCGGTCAGCTTCACCAGCCTGGTCATCAGCCTGGTGATCTTCGTGCTGCTCTATCTCGGCCTGGCCACCGTGGACCTGCTGCTCATGCTCCGGTTCTCCCGCCGCGAGCTGGCTCCCGCGCCGGCCGGTGACGGCGAGCACGCCACCGTGCCGTCGATGCTCTACTGACCGCCCGACGCACAGGGGGAACGCCTGGCCATGACACTCGTCGAGTTCTGGTTCATGCTCATCGCGGTCGTGTGGACCGGCTTCTTCGTGCTGGAGGGCTTCGACTTCGGGGTCGGGATGCTGCACGGCCTCATCGGCGCCGGCGAGGCCGGGCGGCGGACGGTGATCAACACGATCGGGCCGCTGTGGGACGGCAACGAGGTCTGGCTGATCGTGGCCGGCGCGGCCATGTTCGCCGCCTTCCCCGGCTGGTACGCGACCATGTTCTCGGGCTTCTACCTGGCCCTGGTGCTGCTGCTGGCGGCGCTGATGGCGCGCGGGATCTCGTTCGAGTACCGCGGCAAGTCGCCCAGCCCGCGCTGGCGGGGCACCTTCTCGGCGATGATGGCCGGCGGCAGCCTGGTCGCCCCGCTGCTGATCGGGGTGGCCCTCGGCGACCTGCTGAACGGGCTGCCGGTCAATGCCAGCCAGGAGTTCACCGGGTCGTTCTGGACCCTGCTCCAGCCCTACGGCCTGTACACCGGGGTCACCCTGGTGGCGATCTGCGCCCTGCACGGCGCGACCTTCGCCGCGCTGAAGACCACCGGCGATATCAGCGACCGGGCCGCCCGGGCCGCCGTGGCCACCGCCCCGGTGACCGCGCTGGTGGTGCTGGGCTTCGCCATCTGGACCCATGTCATCGCCGGCAAGGGCTTCTTCCTCAACCCGGTCGAGATCTCCGCCGTGCTCGCCGCGGCGGCCGCCGCGTGGCTGGTGCACGACCGCCGGGAAGGCTGGGCGTTCACCGCCACCACGATCGCGATGGCGCTGACCGTGCTGTCGATCTTCACCGAGCTCTACCCGCACGTGATGATCTCCAGCACCAGCCCGGCGTTCAGCCTGACCATCCACAACACCGCGTCCGGGTCCTACTCGCTCACGGTCATGAGCGTGGTCGTGGCGATCTTCCTGCCGGTGGTGCTTGTCTACACGGGCTGGACCTACTACGTGTTCCGCCGCCGCCTGAGCGCCCACGATTTTCAGGCATGAGCAGCCGGCGGGTGGCCCGGCGCGTCGCCGGGCCGGGTAAGGGTAGGGACCGGGTCACCCGGGCCGGACGATGCCGCGGCGGCCGGGCCCGGGTCGGATAGGGAACGAGCAGGCAGGAGGAGCAGCCATGGCGGGAAACCGCGTCGACGCACTCGTGATCTTCGGGGCAACCGGCGACCTGGCCAAACTGGAGACCTTCCCGGCGCTGGTCGGGCTGGTCCACCGCGGTGTGCTCGACGTGCCGGTGATCGGGGTGGCCAAGAGCGGCTGGGGTCTGGAGCAGTTCCGCGACTACGCCACGGCCTCGCTCAAGCGCAACAACATGGACCCGGCCAGCCCGGCCGCGGCCAAGATGCTCAGCCTGCTCCGCTACGTCGACGGCGACCTCGGCGACGACTCCACCTATAAGGCCATGTCGGACGAGGTGGGCGAGGGCAAGAAGGTGCTGTTCTACCTGGAGGTGCCGCCGGTCCTGTTCGGCAGGATCGCGCAGGGGATCGCCTCCGCCGGCCGCAGCGAGGGTGCCCGGGTGATGGTGGAGAAGCCCTTCGGGACCGACCTGGGCAGTGCCCGCAAGCTCAACGCCACCATGCACCAGTACTTCGCCGAGGAGGACATCTACCGGGTCGACCACTGGCTCGGCCTGGACCCGGTGGAGAACGTCCTGTTCGCCCGGTTCACCAACTCGGTGTTCGAGCCGCTGCTGAACCGGACGTACGTGGAGAGCATCCAGATCACCATGGCGGAGGCGTTCGACGTAGCCGACCGGGGCCGCTTCTACGACCGCACCGGCGCCATCCGGGACGTGCTGCAGAACCACATGCTGCAGGTGCTGGCCACGGTCATGGCCGACCCGCCATCCGGCCAGGGGCTTTCCACCTGGCCGGCCGCCAAGGCACACCTGATCGCCTCCCTCGCCCGGCTGTCGCCCGAGCACACCGTGCGCGGCCAGTACGAGGGCTACCACGACGTCGAGGGGGTCGACCCGGCGTCCAGCGTCGAGACCTTCGTGGCGGTGCTGCTCACCGCCGACTCGTGGCGCTGGGCGGACGTGCCCATCGTGATCCGGGCCGGCAAATGCATGCCGGTCACCGCCACCGAGGTGACCGTCCGGTTCCGCAAGCCGCCCCGCGACATCTTCGGGCTCGCCCCGCTGCCGCCCGACAACGAACTGCGGTTCCGGGTCTGGCCCGAGACCGCGCTCAGCTTCAGCCTGGCCGGCAAGAGACCTGGCGCCGGCTGGGAACCGCAGATGGAGGAGCTGGCGTTCGCGCAGCAGGCGGGGGAGGACATGCGCCCCTACGACCGGCTCATCGGCGCCGCCCTGGACGCGGACCGCTGGCTGTTCGCCCGGCAGGACACCGTCGAGGCCGCCTGGGCGATCGTGGATCCGGTGCTGGGCGACGTCACGCCGGTCCACCCGTACGCCAAGGGCAGCTGGGGCCCGAAGGAGGCCGACCGGCTGCTGCCGAACCGGGATGCCTGGCACGACCCGGCGGGCTGACCAGCAACAACCGCGAATACTGAACGGAGGATCGGGGCGAGCCATGCAAGACGACGCCGGCCCGCCCCGGGTGGTGATCGTCGGCGGCGGGTTCGCCGGCCTGTTCGCCGTCCGGGCGCTGCGGCGCGCCCCGGTCCAGGTGACCCTGATCGACCGGGCGCAGCACCACCTGTTCCAGCCGCTGCTGTACCAGTGCGCGACCGGCATCCTGTCCGAGGGGAAGATCGCCGCCCCGCTGCGCGACGTGCTCCGGCGCCACCGCAACGTGGACTGTGTGCTGGCCGAGGTGACCGGCATCGACGCCGAAGGGCGGCGGGTGCTGGCCACCAGGCCGCTCGGTGAGCGCATCGAGCACCGCTACGACTACCTGATCGTCGCCGCCGGGGTGGAGCAGTCCTACTTCGGGCACGACGAGTTCGCCGTCTTCGCGCCCGGCATGAAGACGCTGGCCGACGCCCTGAAGATCCGGCGCCGCGTGTTCGGCGCCTTCGAGATGGCCGACTCGGCCAGCGACGCCGGCGAGCGCGCCCGCTGGCTCACGTTCGCCCTGGTCGGCGCCGGGCCGACCGGGGTGGAACTGGCCGGCCAGATCCGCGAGCTGGCGACCAGGACGCTGCGCACCGAGTTCCGCCATATCGAGCCCAGCGAGGCACGAGTGCTGCTGTTCGACGGGGGAGATGCCCCGCTGGCATCGTTCGGTCCCGTGCTGTCCGCCAAGGTCGCCCGCGACCTGCGGAAGCTGGGGGTCGAACAGCACATGGGCTCGATCGTGGCCCGGGTTGACGCCGGCGGGCTGCTGGCGCGCGGCCCGGACGGGAAGGTCACCCGGCACCCGGCCGGCACCGTGCTGTGGACCGCCGGGGTGACCGCGCCCGCGCTGGCGGGGGCCATCGCGGAGACGACCGGCGCCGACTGCGACCACGCCGGGCGGATCCGGGTCGGCAAGGACCTGACCATCCCCGGCCACCCGGAGATCTGCGTGCTCGGGGACCTGATGAGCCTGGACGGGCTGCCCGGGGTGGCCGAGGTCGCCATGCAGTCCGGGCTGTACGCCGGGCGGCGGATCCGGCGCGCGGTCGCCGGGCAGGGCCAGCCCAAGCCGTTCCGCTACCGCGACCTCGGCTCGGCGGCCTACATCTGCCGGGGCCGGGCGGTGGTCACCGCCGGGCCGCTGCACCTGGGCGGGTTCCTTGGCTGGTGGGTGTGGCTGTTCATCCACATCGGGTTCCTGACCGGGTTCCGGAACAGGTTCGGGGCGGTGCTCAGCTGGTGGCTCGCGTTCACCCGCGATCTGCGCCGGGAGCGGGCGTTCACCGTCCACGACGTGGGGGCGGTGGCGGACGTGTACGCGCAGCCGGCCCGGCGCACGGGCACCGGGTTAGCGGGCGGGCGGAGACGAGCCGATGCCGGTCCAGGCCATCCCGCTGGCACTGCTGGCCAGCCTGTACCCGCTGGGCCTGGCGGTGGTGCTGCTGCTCGCCGAGGCGGTCCGGCCGCGGGCCAAGCTGGGGGTGTTCGCGATCGCGGCGGTCGCCTGCACGATGGCGATCGGGTTCGTGGTCGTGTTCGCCCTGCACGGCGCCGGGCTCGGGGAGGGCAGCCAGCAGTCGAGCCGGTACGGGCTGCGGCTGGCGATCGGGGTGGTGCTCATGGCCGCCGCCGTGTTCGTCGCCCGGCGGCCGCCCAAGCCTAGGGAAGGCACGTCGCGGGTGAGCAAGACCGCCCGCGAGGGCGGGCTGATCGCGGTGTTCATCATCGGCCTGGCGCTGTACCTGCCCTCGCCGGTCTACCTGTCGGCGCTGCAGGTGGTGGGCAGCACCAAGCTGGACGATGCCACGATGGCCCTGTGGACGGTGATCGTGGTCGTGCTGACCCTGGTCACCCTGGAGGTGCCGGTGCTGCTGTTCCTGCTGGCACCGGGCTGGACCATGCCCAAGCTGCGGGCCATCAACGACTGGCTCGGCCGCAACGGGCGCACCCTGCTGATCGCCGTGCTCGCCCTCATCGGGCTGTGGGAGTTCATCGACGGGCTGGCCGGGCTGCTGTAGCTCACACGTAGTCGGAGCGGCGGACCTGCCCGGTCACGGCCTCGCCGCGCAGGAAAGCGCGGACGTTCTGGGCCGCCCGGCGGGCAGCGCCCGCCAGCACGCCGGGCACGATGCCGGAGTTGTGCGGGGAGCCGATCAGGTTCGGCAGGCTGAAGAAGGGGTAACCGGTGCGGAACCCGGCGCCCCCGCCCGGCTCGTGCCACCAGGCGTCGATCCCGGCGCAGAACCCCGGGTTGTCCCGCAGGTGCGCGTACAGCGCGCCCTCGTCCACGATGGCCGCCCGGGACACGTTGACGAGGATCGCCTCGGCCTTCATCAGGCCCAGCTCCCGCGCGCCGATGAGGCCCCGGGTGGCCGTGGTCAGCGGCAGCGCGATGACGAGCACGTCCGCGGTGGCGAGCACCCGGTCCAGGTCGGCCAGCGTGCCGGCGAACTCCACCGGCTGCGATGTGCGGCCGGAGGAGCTCACCGCGTGGATGCGCGCCCCGAACGCCCGCATCAGCGCGGCGGTGGCGATGCCGATGCCGCCGAACCCGAGGATCGCGCAGACGGCGCCGTTCAGCGTGAGCAGCGGCTCGGCCTGGTTGAACTCGCCCGCCGCGAGCTGGGCGTGCCGCTGCGGCAGCCGCCTGGCCAGCGCCAGCGTCATCGCCATCACGTGCTCGGCGATCGGCTCGGCGTAGGCGCCCACGTTGCTGGCCAGCACCAGCCGCTCCGGGATGGCGGCGAAGTCGAGCCCGTCGGCGCCGGCCGGCAGCAGCTGCACGAACCGCAGGCCGGGCGCGTCCTGCCAGGCACCGGCCGGCATCTCCCGGCGCAGGTTCCACCCGATGAGCGCCTGCGCCCGCTGCAGGATCTCCCGCCGCCCGCCCTCCTCCCGGCCGTGCAGGAACACCACGTCCGCCTCCCCGGCCAGGACATCGGTGTTGATCCGGGTGAGTTCGCCGTCCACCGGGTAGCTGACCGCCACCAGCCGCTCGTGCGCCATCGGGCTCCTTCCGTCCGCGCCGCCCCGTCCAGGGTGCCCCGTCCAGAGTGCCCCACCCGCCCCGGACGATGACGCCGGCCCCGGCGGGACGGACAGTGACGCAGATGAGCAGCAGCCAGACCGGGTCTCCCGTCAACCCGGTCGCCATGCTCTGAGCGCAGCGTGTGCCAGCGGGCTTACTTGCGCCGTGACACGCGCCGCGCGGTCCGCCGGCTGGTGCGGCGTGCGACTCTGCGTGATCCGAACATGTCGTCTCCGTTCGTCGTGGAGCGGTGTCAGCGCCTGCTCGCCGCGGCGGCCGTCTCCAGGTCGTGCAGTT
>DATKRG010000182.1:0-1039 GCA_035532275.1 Streptosporangiaceae bacterium
AACCAGTATCCGAGCCCGTCAACGGTGCACAGCAAGATCTTCGCGCCGCGAGTGATGACCGCTGCTACCCGGAGGTTGAAGGTCTCCCCAGGCCCGGTCCACGAGATGTCGATCGGCGGCTTCACTGCATCCGCTCCTGTCCAGGCCTGCCGCTGGGCGCGGTGTCGTGGAGGTACCGCAGCAGCTCCAGCAGCGAATCGGCGACAAGACCGGGGTCTGTGAGCAGCCCGAGGTGGTGGCTCGCCTGTTCGATCACCGGCCAGCCGAGGGACCGGGCCCGGGCGGCCTCGCCGTCGTACGCCTCGCTCAGCCGCAGGTAGCCGGCCGGGGCCGCGAGGTCCGCCGGCGAGTGACGTTCGCCGAACATGGCCAGCGGCAGCCGGGGGCAGCCCGCGGCGAAACGCTGCCGGATGCCCGGGTCCGGCAGCAGCCCGGCCAGCTCGTCGTCGCCCCACCAGTCAGACCAGGGCGGCAGCCAGCCCTCCGGATCGGCCATCTCCCGCACCTGGGCGGCCAGCTCGGCCGGCATGGTCTCCAGCCAGCTGCGGCCCGGGATCGGAAGCCCGGCGTCGGCGAAGATGTAGCCCTGGACCCGATCGAGCATGCTGCCCGCCCCGGCCAGGAGCGTGCCCGCGCCGCTGTGGCCGATGAGCATCACCGGCCCGGCTGGTGCGCTGCGGGCGATCACCCCGGCCTGGCGCGAGCAGTACGGGGGGCCTGCCGTGAGCGTGCCGGTCAGGTCGGGGACGGTCACCTCATGCCCCTGCCCGGCCAGAACGGCGGCGACCGGCTCCCAGGCGGCCGGCCCGACCAGCGGGCTGTGAACGAGGACGAGCGGGACCGGCACCCCGTTACCCAAGCTGCGGGATGACTTCAGCGGCGAGGCGCTCGGCCTGCCCGGCCTGGTCGAACATGGCCGTGAAGAGGATCAGCTCGGCACCCGCCCCGGCGACCTCGCGCAGCTCGCGGACACAGTCGGCTGGCGTGCCCGCGACCGCGGCGGCCTCGATGTCGGCCACGCGCCGCCCGTAGAGCCGCT
>DATKRG010000183.1:0-11133 GCA_035532275.1 Streptosporangiaceae bacterium
TCCGCGAGCGGCTCCTCGGCACCGAACTCGCCGCTCGCCCCTGGCGCGGCCGGCTTGTCCCCACCGTCGGCGGCACCGGCCCGGGCCAGCAGCCCATCGGCGACCGCGTCGGCCACCACCCGTGTCAACAGGGAAACACTGCGGATCGCGTCGTCGTTCCCTGGGATCGGGTAGGTGACCTCATCGGGGTCGCAGTTGGTGTCGAGGATGGCGATCACCGGGATGCCGAGCTTGCGCGCCTCGCTGACCGCGATGTGCTCCTTCTTGGTGTCCACCACCCAGACGGCACTCGGCGTGCGGGCCATGTCCTTGATGCCACCCAGGGAGCGGTCAAGCTTGTCCCGCTCGCGGCGCAGGTGCAGAAGCTCCTTCTTGGTCATGCCGGAGCCAGCGACGTCGTCGAAGTCGAGTTCGTCGAGTTCCTTGAGCCGCTGCAGGCGCTTGTAGACCGTGGAGAAGTTGGTCAGCATCCCGCCCAGCCACCGCTGGTTGACGAACGGCATCCCGACCCGGCGCGCCTGCTCAGCGATCGCCTCCTGCGCCTGCTTCTTGGTGCCCACATAGAGCACGGTGCCGCCGTGGGCGACGGTCTCCTTGATGAACTCGTAGGCGCGGTCGATGAAGTCCAGCGACTGCTGCAGGTCGATGATGTAGATACCGTTGCGCTCGGTGAAGATGAACCGCTTCATCTTCGGGTTCCAGCGCCGGGTCTGATGCCCGAAATGGACGCCGCTCTCAAGCAGCTGCCTCATGGTGACGACCGGTGCCATGCCGGTGTCCCCTTCCTGTCAAGCGCCCTGTCCGCACGGTGTGGGCGCGCTCGGTTGGTCCTGGCGCCCGCGGGCACCTCACTGCGGTAGTACGACCCGCAGACCGATGAGGTGCGCCCCACCGGACCTGGCCGGTGGCAGGCAGACGCGCGAATTTAGCCGGAGGCCAGGTGCACGTGCGCACAAGACCTTCACGACCGCCCCGTAGTCTACCCGTTCCCAGCGGTTCGGGCCGCTGCGCGACCACCAGGACCCTCTGCCGGCCCGCGCTTCCAGGTGATACCTACGCTGGCTGGGTGACCATTGATCATCTCACCGGGGAGCCCGCCTACCTGCAGCTCGCCCGCATCCTGCGCGAGATGATCACCTCCGGGGAGATACCGGCCCGTCAGCGAGTGCCGTCCATCAAGACCCTCACCCAGCAGTACGGAGTCGCCAAAGGCACCGCCGAGAAAGCCCTGGGGGTCCTCCGAGCCGAGGGGCTTGTCGTCACCGTGCCCGGTCGCGGCATCTACGTCGTGGACCGCTGACCAGGCCGTCCACGGCGGCACCGGGACGAAAGGCGCTCTACGCGCGGGGGTGGGCCTGGCGGTAGGCGGCGGTCAGCCGCTCGACCGACACGTGGGTGTAGATCTGGGTGCTCGCCAGTGAGGTGTGGCCAAGGATCTCCTGCACGCTGCGCAGGTCGGCGCCCCCTTCGAGCAGGTGCGTGGCGGCTGCATGCCGCAGGCCGTGCGGGCCCAGGTCGGGTACCCCCTGCACGGCGGCCAGGCGGGCATGGACGACCCGCCTCGCGGTCCGCGGGTCGAGCCGGCGGCCCCGGGCGCCGAGGAACAGCGCGGGACCACTGCCCGGGACGGCGAGCACCGGCCGGCCGGACTGTCGCCAGGCGCCGACCGCGCGCAGGGCGGGCAGCCCCACCGGGACCGTGCGTTCCCGGCCGCCCTTGCCAAGCACCCGGATCGTGTGCCGCCCCTCATCGAGGTCGTCGACGTCGAGCCCGCACAGCTCGCTGACCCGGATGCCGGTCGCGTACAGCAGTTCCATGATCGCCGCGTCCCGCAGGGCCAGTTCCTCCACCGGGCCACGGGTGCCGGACCGGTCAGCGCCGTCCGGTGCTGACGGCCCCGGACCGGACAGCACGGCGGCCATCTGGTCCTGGCGTGGCACCTGGGGAAGACGGCGCCGGATCCGGGGGGTCCCGAGCAGCGGGCCCGGATCCGAGCCGAGCAGGCCCCGCGCGCACGCCCAGGCCGTGAAGGTGCGGGCGGCGGCTGCCCGCCGGGCGAGTGTGGCGCGGGCACGGCCGTCGCCATGCTGGCTGGCGAGCCAGCGCCGCAGCAGGCCGATGTCCAGCCGGTCCGGCGCCAGGATGCCCGCCTGTGCCGCCTGCTCGAGCAGAGAGCCGACATCGCCCACGTAGGCGCGGACCGTGTGCGGGGACAGCCCGCGCTCGGCCGCCAGATGACGCCTGAATCCCTCCAGCGCGGACTGCATCTGCTCCGGCAGCGGCATTCCGGGCGCGTCCATGACCCCAGTGTGCGGTAGCCGGCGGCCCGCCACAGGGAGCGCGGCCCCGGGCGCCGCTCGTGTCCTGGCTCGCTCCAGTTCGGTTTTCTGCCCCTACAAGGGCAGAAAACCGAACTGGGGACGAGACTGCCGGGCAGGGGCGGCCTCCCCGGCGGCCGGTGCCCGCCGGATCCGCCAGCCCCGGTCACACCGTTCGACAAAACCCGCCGCCGCCAGCGCGCCCAGGCAGCGCATGGCCGTGTCGAAGTCGACGCCTGCCGCGACGGCGATCCTGGCGGGCCCGCGGCCCACCCGGGCGGGGACCGCTTCGAGCACCCGGCTGGTCACCGGGTCGAGCCTGTCCCGCGGCAGTACCGGGCCACGGCCACGGCCCGGCACGTCTTCGCCGGGGAGCGCGAGCAGTTCCATCACGTCCCGGGCGCCGGTGACACAGACCGCGCCCCATTCCCGGATGATCTCGTGACAGCCGGCTGACAGCTGCGAGGTCACCGGCCCGGGGACGGCCATCAGCGGCCGGTTCTGGTCGCGAGCGTGCCGGGCGGTGCTGAGCGCGCCGCTGCGCAGCGCCGCCTCCACCACGACGGTGCCGCGGCTGAGCGCGGCGATCACCCGGTTGCGGACCAGGAAGCCGTGCCGGGTCGGCAGCCGGCCCGGCGGCAGCTCGCTCACGGTCGAGCCTCTCGCGCGGATGGCGCGGAACAGGTCGTAGTGGCTCTGCGGGTAGTCGCGGTCCACGCCGCAGGCCAGCACGGCGATCGTGAGGCCGCCGGCGGCGACCGCGCCACGGTGCGCACAGCCGTCGATGCCGAAGGCACCACCGGAGATGACCGTCCAGCCCTGCTCGGCCAGGGTAACCGTCATGTCGGTGCACACATGCGAGCCGTACGCGGACGCCGAGCGGGTGCCCACGACCGACACCGAACGCAGGCAGGCGTAGCGCAGGTCGACGCTGCCACGCACCCACAGCCCCCACGGCTGGGCATCGCCCAGCACGTCAAGCTGGCGTGGCCAGCCCGGATCGCCAGGGCAGAGCAGCTCGATCCCCTCTCGCCGCCAGCCGTCCAGCGTCAGCTGCGCGGGTGCCTCACCGAGCCGGGCGGTCCAACGCGCAGCCGCCCGGCCCAGCGCGAGCAGGCCCGGGCCGCGCGGGCCGCCCTGGCCACCGGCCCCGGCCGGCTCAGTGCCGCCGCCCACGGCGGGGCTGGGC
Source organism: Streptosporangiaceae bacterium (assembly GCA_035532275.1). Lineage (GTDB taxonomy): Bacteria > Actinomycetota > Actinomycetes > Streptosporangiales > Streptosporangiaceae > UBA9676. The sequence continues at coordinate 3,508 of DATKRG010000183.1, forward strand.
ACCAGAGCCCGCCCGGCGTGCAGGGCAGCCACGATCTCCACCGGCGTGCGGTCGCGCAGCAGCGCCCCCATGACCGGATCGCCCGGTTCGGCCACGCCGGTGAGAGCCGCCCGGGCCAGCCGCTCGGCATCGGTGACGCCGCTCACCGTCCCACCCCCAGCCACAGTCCCAGCGCATAACTGGTCTCCTCCACGGTGGGCCTGGCCACGCCGGCGAGGTCGGCCAGCGTCCAGGCCACTCTGATGACCCGGTGCACCCCGCGGGCACTGATCTGGCCGAGGTCCATGGCCCGTTCGACCGGGGCGAGCGCCCCCGGCCGCGGCGTGAACGAGCGGCGCAGTTCGCTGCCGGGAATTTCCGCGTTCAGCCGCCATGGGGTATCCCGGAGCCGGGCCGCGGCCCGGCTCCGCGCCGCTTCGACCCGCCTCACCACCACCGAACTGGGCTCGGCGAAGCCGCGGTCGCAGAGCAGTTCGGCCCGGCTTACCGGCAGGAACTCCACCTTGACGTCCACCCGGTCCAGCAGCGGCCCGGACAGCCGGGCCAGGTACCGCCGCCGGGCCGACGGGGTGCAGGTACAGGCGGCGCCGGGGCCCGGGCCCTTGGCGCAGGGGCAGGGGTTCGCCGCCAGCACCAGCGTGAACCGGGCCGGGAAGCGGGCCGTCAGCCCGGAGCGGGCCACCACGACCTCGCCCGACTCCAGCGGCTGGCGTAAGGCATCCAGCACGTCGCGGCCGAACTCGGGCGCCTCGTCCAGGAACAGGCAGCCCCGGTGGGCCAGCGAGGCCGCGCCAGGCCGGATGATGCCGCTGCCACCGCCGACGATGGCCGCCTTGGTCGCGGTGTGATGCGGCGCGCAGAACGGAGGCTCGGTCATCAGCGGCCTGCCCGCCGGCAGCGTCCCCGCCACCGAATGAATCGCGGTGACTTCCAGCGCGGCCGCGCGGTCGAGCGTGGGCAGGATGGTCGGAATGCGCTCGGCGAGCATGGTCTTGCCCGCCCCGGGCGGCCCCAGCAGGGAAAGGTGATGACCTCCGGCGGCGCAGATCTCCGCGGCCCGGCGGGCGGCCGGCTGCCCGAGGACGTCGGCCAGGTCGGGGCGGACAGCCGGCCCGGGTGGGCCTGCCCCGCGTCCCGGGTCATCGGGGAGCGCCGGCCTTGACGGGCCACCTTCGCCGGTGACCTGCACCGTGACCGCTTCCGCCGCGTCCGCGCTGCCGCGCAGCCAGGCCAGCAGCGCGCCGAGGCTGGGGGCGCCCACCACCCGCAGCCCGGGCACGAGCGCAGCCTCGGCCGCGCAGGCATCGGGGACGGCGACCTTGCCGAACCCGGCGGCCGCCGCGCCCGCCACCGCGGGCAGCACTCCGCGCACCGGCCGGAGCCGCCCGTCGAGCCCCAGTTCGCCGAGGAACGTGACCCCCTCGATCGCGGCGAGCGGGACACTGCCGGCTGCGGCCAGGATGGAGACGGCGATCCCGACGTCGAAGCCACTGCCGCGCTTGGGGAGGCTGGCCGGGGAGAGCCCGACCGTGATCCGGCGCTGTGGCCACTGCTCCCCGCTGTTGATGATCGCCGCGCGGATGCGGTCACGGGCTTCGCGCAAAGCGGTGTCGGGCAGGCCCACCAGCAGCAGCCCAGGCAATCCGTTCTGGATATCGCTTTCGATCGCGACGCAATGGCCTTCCACCCCAGCCAGCGCAATGGCGTGGGTGCGGGCGACGGCCACCTAGCCCACCCCCCGCACGTGCTCGACCTGGAAGCCGCCCGACGGGTCCCGGAGCAGCCCGATCACGTCGATCCGGACCTCGTCGAAGAGCACACCGTGCGCGACCAGCCAGCGGATCGCCAGCCGCCGCAGCCGTGCCCGCTTGGCCCGGCTGATCGCCTCCAGCGGGGTGCCGTAACGCGTGCCGGAGCGGGTCTTGACCTCACAGATCACCAGCACTCTGCGCTCGGCGGCGACGATGTCGATCTCGCCGTCCGCGCACCGCCAGTTCCGGTCGAGGATCCGTAACCCGGCGCGCACGAGATAGTCGGCGGCCTCCTGCTCGCCGGCGCGGCCCAGGCTGTCCTTGGGGTTCATGTGTCACCACCTCCGCCACCGACGCTGCCGGAGGAAGGCGGGGGACCGCGCGGTCAGTTGTGGCGCTGTGGACAACCGGGCAGGATCGGCCCGCCTGTGGACAACCGCAGCGGGTTTGTCACTGCCCGCGGCTTATAATCCGGGGGGGCCTGCGGCCCTGGGCGGAGGAGGCTGCGGCCCTGGGCGGAGGAGGCCGAGGCGGCGCTGCGGCCCGTTCTACTCGGGCTGGGGCAGTTCCAGGTCGTTCTGGGCGAGTTCCTCGACGTTAACGTCCTTGAAGGTGACAACCCTGACATTTTTGACAAAACGGGCGGGCCGGTACATGTCCCACACCCATGCGTCCTGCATGGTGACCTCGAAGAACACCTCGCCGTTGTCGGCGGTGCGGACGTTCAGCTCGACCTGATTGGTCAGGTAGAACCGGCGCTCGGTCTCCACCACATGGGTGAACAGCTTCACGACGTCGCGGTACTCGCGATAGAGCTGCAGCTCCATCTCGGTTTCGTACTTCTCGAGATCCTCCGCGCTCATGGTCACCCCTCCGATCAGGTAGCGACGGGAGCTTCGGCCCGGATGAGATCAACCATAGGTCAATTCTCCTGGCCTCGATGATCGCGGGCGACACCACCCACATTCGCGAACGAGAACCGGTGCTCGGGGCAGGGCCCGTGGGCGGTGAGCGCCCGCATGTGACCGCGCGTGGAATAGCCCTTATGCCGGGCGAAGTCGTATTCGGGATATCGCACATGCAGGTCGCACATGAGCCGGTCCCTGGTGACCTTGGCGACCACCGAGGCGGCCGCCACGCACGCCGCCACCTCGTCCCCCTTCCACATGGCCAGCGCGGGCACGCCGAGCCCCCGCACCGGGAACCCGTCGGTGAGCACGTACTGGGGCTGCGGTGACAGGCCGGCCAGCGCGCGGCGCATCCCGGCCACGTTGCACACATGCAGGCCCGTGCGGTCGATCTCGCCCGGCGGGATCACCACCACGTGCCAGGCGAGCGCGACGTCCATCACCTGCTGGTAGGCGGCCTCGCGGGCAGCCGCCGTCAGCGACTTGGAGTCGGCAACGCCGGCCAGGCCGGACCGCCGGCGCGGGTCGAGGGTGACAGCCGCCACCACCAGCGGCCCGGCGCAGGCGCCGCGGCCAGCTTCGTCGATGCCGGCCACCTGCGCGAAGCCGGCCCGGGCGAGGACCCGCTCGTACCCGGTCAGGCCTGCCGCACGCCGCGGGGTATAGCCGGGATGCCGCACGTCGAGCGCCAGCATGGCGTCATCCCGGTCCCGGCCGGCCGGGTGCCCGTCCCCGCCTGGCCAGCCGCCGGCGCAACCGCAACTGCAGCCAGCTGAGCGGGAACGCGCCAGCGAACCCGAGCCCCAGCGGCAGGGCAGCACCGGCCGGCCCGGCCGCCGCGGCCGCACCCGCCGGAAGCGCCGCCAGCCCGGCCGGGAGCGCCAGCACGCCCGGCGCGGGGGTGGCCGCCAGCGCCGCGGCCGCCGTCAGCCTGCGCTGATCGAACGTGGCCGGGATGGACAGCACCCGCCACCGGCTGACCGGGGCGACAATCACGAAGGCCCGGCCGACCACCTTGTCCTCCGGGACGGTGCCGTTCCCGGGATCCTGCTCGTGACCGCGGGAGTCGTAGGAGACGCCGCGGTGATCACCCATCACCCACAGCCGCCCGGGCGGCACGGTGATGCTGAACTTGGTCATGGACGGGACGTTGCCCGGGTACAGGTAGGACCTCTCGGCTAGCGGCACCCCGTTGACTGTGACCCGGCCCCGCGCGTCACAGCACGCGACATGATCACCGGGAACCCCGATCACCCGCTTGATGTAGTCGTGCACCCCGGGGGCGGTCCCGAACAGTCCGGAGATGGCGTTCCACAGCCGCTCCAGCGCCGGGGTGGGCTGTGCCGATGCCGGGTCCCAGGAGCCCTCCCCGTTGAAGACCACGATGTCGCCCCGGTGGATCGGCCGGAAATCGTAGACCATCTTGTTGACGAGCACCTTGTCGCCAATGTCCAGCGTGTTCTCCATCGACGAGGACGGGATGAAGAAGGCCTGGACCACGAATGTCTTGATGATCAGCGCCAGGATCAGGGCGAACGCCAGCAGGATCGGCAGTTCGATCCACCAGGACCGGCTCTTCCCGCGTCTGCCCCGCGGCCCCGGTGACGACCCGGTGCGGGGCTGGCCCGGGCCGGCCGGCCCCCCGGGAGCCTCACTGCGCAAAGGCGGGCCGGGTGGGACCTCACTGCCGTACGTGGTGCCAGGCTGGTGACCGTCGGGAACACCTAGGCGGCTGCCCTGGTCGGCTCCGGCCCGCTGGCCGTCCGGCATACCCCGCTCGTCGCTCATTGGGTCGAGCCTAGCGCCGAGCACGCAGCGCGGCGACGCCGACGCGGCCAGGCATCTGGCCGCCGCCGCCCGCCGTCACGTCCTGCCTGGCGCGATGCTGCCGGGCGCCGCGGAAAGCGGTATGCCACCACGAACGGCAGCGTTCCCCCACGCTCGCGGTCAGTGGGATGACCGGTCTTCCCGCCGCCCGGTGCACGAGCCCCGCCTGGGAGAAAGTCGCGGGAATGGGAAGGGGACGAAGCTGGGATGGTGGCCAGACGATGAGAAAGGCACGGCCCACCACGGCACTTTCGGGGATCGTGCCCTCGCCCGGGTCGCCGGAGTGATCGCGGGAATCCTCCGAGTCCGCCCGGTGGTCCCCCATCACCCACAGCCGCCCGGGCGGGACCGTCACGCTGAACGGCTCCTGCGAAGGCCGCTCGCCCGGGTAGAGGTAGCCGCCCTCATTCAGCGGAACCCCGTTGACGGTGATCCGCCCGAGTGGGTCACAGCACGTGACGCGGTCACCGGGCAGGCCGATGACCCGCTTGATGTAGTCCGTCCCGTTGCTCGCCAGCCCCGTCGCGGTCAGCACGTCCCGGTACCAGCGGCCAAACGGGCTGGCCGCCCGTGGCGGGGGCGGGCCCCACGAGCCCGTCCCGCTGAACACGACGACGTCACCCCGGCTGACCCCGCGCAGGTGGTAGATGAGCTTGTTGACCAGTACCCGGTCGCCCGGGCGCAGCGTGTCGGCCATGGACGCCGTGGGGACAAGGAACGCCTGCGCGACGAAGGCCTTCGTCCCGAGGGTGAACAGGGCCGCGAAGCCGACCAGCAGGAGCAGGTCCCGCGACAGGCGCCGGCGCCGACTGCCCGGGCTCGTGCCGGCTCGCGGGGCAGCATCGTCTCGCGCGCGCTGGCCGGGCTTCCCGGCAGCTGTGCTCCCCACACCCTGGCCCGACATCCAGCGCCAGCCGTCGCGATGGCGGCTGCTAGTGCGCTGGCGTCTCGCGCCGCTCCCGGATCCGGGCGGCCTTCCCGCGCAGGGAGCGCAGGTAGTACAGCTTGGCCCGGCGCACCCGGCCCCGGGTCACTACCTCGATCTTGTCCAGCGACGGGCTGTGGACCGGGAAGGTGCGCTCCACGCCGACGCCGTAGCTGATCTTGCGGACGGTGAAGGTCTCCCGGGCTCCGCCACCCTGGCGCCGGATGACCACGCCCTGGAAGACCTGGATCCTGGACCGGCTGCCCTCGACCACCCGGACGTGCACCTTGAGTGTGTCTCCCGGCCGGAAGCCCGGGATATCGGAGCGGATCTGAGCCCGCTCCAGGTCGGCGATCGCGGTGTGCATGGCTGGCGTTCCTCGATTGATCTTCACGCGCGCACGGGCGGGCACGTGCCAATGGGTCTGTGCGGTCTGGTAAACCCGGAGCTTCAGGCACTCCTGAAGCCCTCGGCCCTGCAGCACCAGGCAGCGCTCCGCCCGGCGGGCTTGCATGGGTCGGGCTTCAGTGTGCCATATCTTCGCCCTGAACCGGAAAGCCAGCTTCAGACAGCACCTGCCGGTCCCGCTTGTCGAGGGAGCCAGGAGCGATCCTGGCCACCAGATCGGGCCGGCTCCCCGCCGTCCGCCGCAGCGCCTGGTCCCGCCGCCAGCGCGCGATGGCGGCGTGATCCCCCGACAGCAGGACGTCAGGCACTTCCCGGCCCCGCCAGACCCGTGGCCTGGTGAAGACCGGGCCTTCCAGCAGGCCGGCCATGGGCCCGGCACCGGCCCCGAAGGAGTCGTCCGCCGCGGACTCGGCGTTGCCGAGCACACCGGGCAGCAGCCGCGCCACCGCGTCGATCATCACCAGAGCCGCGGGCTCGCCGCCGGACAGAACGTAGTCGCCCACACTGACCTCGTCCACGGCCAGCCGTGTCCGGGCCTCGTCGATGACCCGTGTATCGATGCCCTCGTACCGGCCACAGGCGAAAACCAGATGCGCGCAACGGGCGTACGCGGCGGCTGTCTCCTGCCGGAACGGGACACCTGCCGGGGTGGGCACCACCAGCCGGGTCCCGCCTGCCGGGCCGCCGGTCACCGCGTCGAGCGCCTCCCCCCAGGGACCGGGGGTCATGACCATTCCGGGCCCGCCGCCAAAGGGCGTGTCATCGACGGTCCGGTGAGTGTCGTGCGCCCACGCGCGCAGGTCGTGCACGCCGAACTCGACGATGCCCCGTTCGGCCGCCTTGCCCAGCAGGGAGACTTCAAGCGGGCGGAAGTACTCGGGGAAGATCGTGATGATGTCGATACGCACGGGCACTCACTCCTGGCTGCCAGCCGCGGAGCCTGCTCCGCCGGACAGTTCGAGCAGCCCGGCAGGCGGGTCGATGATCAGCCGCCCACCCGCGATGTCCACCTCCACCGCGATGGCGGCGACGAACGGGACCAGCACCTCGGCCCGGCGGGGCGAGCCGGCCACGGGCCCGATCACCAGCAGATCCTGGCCGTGATGACGCACGTCGGTGACGACACCGACGTGCTCGCCCGCGGTGGTCTCCACGGTGAGCCCGACGAGCTGCTGGTCATGGAACTCGTCGGGGTCCGCCGGGGTCCCGACCTGGGCCGCGTCCACCGTCAGCCAGACACCGCGCAGCGACTCGGCCTGAGTCCGGTCGGCGATCTCGTCGAAGGTGACGAGCAGCCGCCCGCTGTGCCAGCGGGCGGCTGCTACCGTCAGCGGGCCCGCCGACTCCGGATCGGTGCCCAGCACGGCACCCACGGCGAACCGCTGGCCGGGATCATCGGTCCTGACCTCGACCGCCACTTCGCCGCGGATTCCGTGTGGCCGGACCACCCGGCCCACACCCAGTTGCCCGCTCAGTTAACGGACCTCGTCGACATCCAGCAGATCGATCCGGACGTAACGCCCGCCCGCCAGCGAGCCGACGACGGTGCGCAGCGCCCGGGCGGTCCGGCCGCCCCGGCCGATCACCTTGCCGAGATCCTCAGGGTGCACCCGCACCTCGAGTACCCGGCCCCGGCGCAGGCCGTGGCTGTCCACCCGGACGTCGTCAGGATGATCCACGATGCCCTTCACCAGGTGCTCAAGAGCTTCCTCGAGCACCTCAGGCCTCGCTGTCCTGCTCCGCGCTAGCCTCGGCGGCAGCTGCCCCGTCAGGGCTGGCGGCGGGTTCCTCGCTCGCGGCAGCCTCG
>DATKRG010000184.1:0-2180 GCA_035532275.1 Streptosporangiaceae bacterium
CGCCCTCGGCCTGGCGTTTGTCGTCATCCTGCTGCTCCGCTTCGCCGCCGTGCAGCGGGCACTGGCCGCGGCGGATGTGGAGGAGCGGCTGCTCCGCGAGACCGACAAGGCCAAGAACAACCTGATCTCGGTGGTGTCGCATGACCTGCGCACCCCGCTCACCTCCATCGTCGGCTACCTGGAGATCCTGGGCGACGAGGAGACCGGCCCGCTCAACGGCGGCCAGCGGCGTGCCATCGGCGTGATGCTCCGCAACGCCGGCCGGCTCATCGACATCGTCAACGACCTGCTGTTCGTGGCCCGCGCGGAGGAGGGCAGGATCGAGCTGACCATGGCCGAGCTGAGCCTGGAGCGGGCCGCCGCCGACGCGATCGAGGACCAGCGGCTGGAAGCGCAGGAGGAGGGGGTGGACCTGCGCCTGGCTGCCCGCCCGGCGCCCCCCGTCCTGGCCGACCGGCACCGGGTTGACCTGCTGATCGAGAACCTGCTCTCGAACGCGCTCAAGTTCACCCCGGCCGGCGGCTCGGTCCGGCTCGGTGTCACGCCGGTGGACGGGCATGTCCGGCTGGAGGTGTCCGACACCGGCATCGGGATCTCGGCGGAGCACCAGCAGCACCTGTTCGAGCGGTTCTTCCGCACCCCGGAGACGGTGGGCTCGCCAGGGGTCGGGCTGGGCCTGTCCATCGTCAAGGCGATCGCCGACGCCCACCACGCGACCGTCAGCGTGCTCAGCGAGCCGGGCCACGGGACCACGTTCCAGGTCGATTTCCCGCCTGCCCCCGAGCGGCACCAGCCCGAGCCCGACCCGGCCAGCCCGCCAGTGGCTCACCGGTAACGGCCCGCTGCTGCCGGTCAGTGGGTGGCGATGGGCATGCTGGCGTGGCCGCGCAGCGCGTCCCCGTCCCGCGCCACCGGCTCGCCTGCCAGCGCGAGCCGGGGGAAACGGGTGAGCAGAGCGGGGAAGGCGACTTGTGCCTGCAGCCTGGCCAGCGGCGCGCCCAGGCAATAGTGAATTCCGCCGCCAAACGACAGTGGTGCCTGCTGTGCGCGGTCCAGCATCAGCCGGTCCGGGTCGGAGAACACCTGGGGGTCCCGGTTGGCGGCGCCGAGCAGCGCCAGCACCCGCTGCCCCTCGGACATGTCGAGCCCGGCCATGCTCAGATCATCCGGCGCGCACCGGCCGGACAGCATCTGCACCGGCGAGTCGTAGCGCAGCAGCTCCTCCACCGCCGGGATCGCCAGGCCGGGTTCGGCGCGCAGGCGGCTGGCCTGGTCCGGGTGGGCGAGCAGGGCGGCGAGCCCGTTGGACAGCAGCCCGGTCGTGGTCTGGAAACCGGCGGCGAGCAGCAGCGCCGCCATCGTCACCAGCTCGTCGGCGGTGAGCTTGTCACCGCCGTTCGCGGCGGCGGCCATGCCCGAGATGAGGTCGTCGGCGGGATGCTCGCGGCGGTGGGCGGCCAGGTCGGCCAGATACTCGCCGATGACGGTGGCGGCGGCGTCGGCGCGGTCCACGGCCGCCGGGCTGAGCACCTCCAGCACCGCTGTCCAGTCCCGCGCCAGGCCGGCGAACATGGGCCGGTCGGCGGCCGGGATGCCGAGCAGTTCCCCGTTGACGGCGACCGGCAGCGGGAAGGCGAACCCGGTGACGAAGTCGGCCTCGCCGGCGATCTGCGCGCAGGCGTCAGCCACGATCGCGGTCACGGCGGCGCGCAGGCTCTCCACCCGGCGGGCGGTGAACGCCGCCGAGACCAGGCGGCGCAGCCGGGTGTGGGCGGGCGGGTTGAGCATGAGGATGCTGCTGAACATCAGCCGCAGCGACGGCCGGTCCTGCCAGTCCGGGTAGCCGGCGGCGGTGAGCTTGCGCTCCGGTGTCTTGTGCAGCCGGTGGTCGCGCAGCAGCATCGAGCATTCCCGGTAGCCGGTGACCACCAGCGTCCCGTCCGGCGCGGTCCTGGCCGGCCCGAGCGCCCGGAGCTGCTGGTAGAGGGGGTAGGGGTTGGCCCGGCCTTCCGGCCCGGCCAGGGCGGTGAGAGTCTCGCCGAGGATCTGCGGTCCCCTCGTAACAGTCGCCCGGTCCCTGGCCGCCACCAGCCCAGCATGCCGGGACCGGCCCGCGCTGGGAAGACACCCGGCCGATAGGCCCCTGTCCCTGCTCGTTCACCAGCCGTGCGCAATCCGGC
>DATKRG010000185.1:0-11924 GCA_035532275.1 Streptosporangiaceae bacterium
TGGCGCGACGTCCACCGGGACAACTCCATAGCCGGCCAGGGCATCACGACGCTCCGCTACAACTGGGCTGACGTCACCGAGCGTCCCTGCGGCGTGGCAGCCGAGATCGCCGTCGTGCTGCAGCAGCGCGGCTGGACCGGACGGCCGCGCCGATGCGGCCCCGGCTGCCGGCTCGCGCACCCATGATCGCGGACGATTCCCCGCGAATAGCACAGGGAATCGTCCGCGATCATGGTGCTCACGGCTGGGCAGCTGGATGCTGCGGCGCGGGCTCGTAGGGTGGGGGCATGGATGGGATCAGGCTGCAGCCGCATCTGGCCGGGCACGCTGGGGTGTGCGAGATCATCCTTGACCGGCCGGAGGCGCTGAACGCGATCAACACCGTGATGGCGGTCCGGCTGACCCAGGCTTGCGGCGAACTCGCTGCCGACAGGACCGTCCGCGCCGTCGTGCTGTGGGCGGTGGGGGAGCGCGCGTTCTGCGTGGGAGCCGACCTGAAGGAGCGCAACCGGCTCAGCGACGCCGAGCTGCTGGCGCAGCGCGAGGTGTTCCGGGCCGCGTTCGGCGCCCTGCTCGCCCTGCCGCAGCCGCTGATCGCCGCCGTGCACGGGTACGCGCTCGGCGGGGGCTGCGAGCTCGCGCTGTCGGCCGACCTGATCGTGGCTGACGAGACGGCGGTGTTCGGCCTGCCGGAGACGAGCGTCGGGCTGGTCCCGGGCGGCGGTGGCACCCAGCTGGCGCAGCGCAAGATCGGGCCGGGCCGGGCCGCCGACCTGATCTTCACCGGCCGCCAGGTCAAGGCCGCCGAGGCGGAGCGGATGGGCCTGGCAGACCGGCTGGTGCCGGCCGGGAAGGCGGCCCAGGAGGCGCTGGAGCTGGGGCAGCAGATCGCGGCCAACTCGCCGGTCGCCGTCCGGGCCGCCAAGCGGGCGATCCGGCACGGCGCCGGGCTCGGCCTGGCCGCCGCGATGGACGTGGAGGACGCGGCCTGGCGGACCGCCGCCGCGTCGCCGGACCGGCGGGAGGGGATCGCGGCGTTCAACGAGAAGCGTGCCCCGCAATGGCCGGGCGAGTGAGCCGGGCACGGAGGACGCGGCCGGGACGGCCCGGGGCGGACTGGGCCGGGACAGTGAGGAGGCGGCTGTGACCGATCTGCCAGCGCGGATCTCGGTGCGCGAGGTCGGCCCGAGGGATGGGCTGCAGAACGAGGATCCGGTGCCGGCCGCCGCCAAGATCGCACTGATCGACCAGCTGGCCAAGACCGGGGTGGGCCGGATCGAGGCGGTCTCGTTCGTGCGGGCCGAGGCGATCCCGCAGATGGCCGACGCCGACGAGGTGTGGGCCGGGGTGGCCAAGGACCCCGCGATCCGCTACTCCGCGCTCGCGCCCAACCTGCGCGGCGCGCGGCGGGCACTGGACGCCGGGTTCACCGAGGTCGAGGTCGTGGTGTCGGCCTCGGACACGCACAACCGCAAGAACGTCAACCGCGGCACCGCGCAGTCACTCGACGACATCGCCGTGATCATCGACGAGGCGCACCAGCGTGGCGCGTCCTGCCAGGTGGTCGTGGCTACCGCGTGGGGCTGCCCCTACGAGGGTGACCTGCCGGTGGACCGGGTGGTGGCAGTGGCCGGCCGGGCGGTGGCGGACGGCGCGGACGCGATCTCGTTCGGCGACACGACCGGCATGGCGACGCCGCGCCGGGTGTGGGACCTGGTCGGCGCCTTCCGGTCACGCCACCCGGACCTGCCGCTCAACCTGCATTTCCACAACACCCGCGGCACCGGCCTGGCGAACGTGCTGGCCGCGCTGGAGCTGGGGGTGGACGACTTCGACGCCTCGGTGGGCGGGCTCGGCGGCTGCCCGTACGCGCCCGGCGCCTCCGGCAACATCGCGACCGAGGAGCTCGTGCACATGGCCGAGGACATGGGCGTGGGCACCGGGGTCGATCTCGCCGCGATGATCGAGGCCGCCGCCGCGGCAGAACGCATCGTCGGGCGTGAGCTGCCCTCGCAGGTGCTGCGGGCAGGTCCCCGGACACGAACCATTCCCGCGTAACGCAGATACGGCCTGCTGTCGTTCCGTACCCGCGGGCCTTGCTTCATCACATCGACACCTTGTGTTGGTGCGCTGACCATGTGTAGCCGAGAGCTAGGGTTACTCCGGGGAGTAATCAAACCATCTCATCCTCGTTACTGACCGTGGTCATGTTCGGATGCCCCGCGGAAGGGTGGTGGCACGTCGCATGGATCCGCTGGACGAGCTGATCTGGCACTGGGGGATGGCGTACCGGATCTGGACTGCCGAGGGCACCTGGTACGCGCACCGCAGCGACCACCACGGCGAGGACATGCAGGCGGCCGATGCCGAGAGCCTGTCCTTCATGATCAGGGACGACTACTTCGGCCGGTCCGGATCCCCCGCCGCGGGCCCGCCCGAGGGCGGATAGGGCCGCAGCCGCCAGCCGCCTGCCAGGTACAGTCGCCATCGTGGCTGAGCACCCGGACACGGAGCCGTCCGGCACCGCACACTCGGACCTGGCGCAGGTTCGTGCCCGGGTGGAACGGGGCGGCGCGGGGAAGTATCACGAGTCGGCGGCGGCGGCCGGCAAGCTGTTCGCCCGGGAGCGCATCGCGCTGCTGATCGACGAGGGCAGCTTCGCCGAGGACGGCAGGTACGCGAACGTGCTCGCCGACGGGCTGCCCGCGGACGGCGTGGTCACCGGCACCGGCACCGTCGACGGCCGGCCGGTGGCGCTGATGGCGAACGACTCCACCGTGAAGGCCGGCTCGTGGGGCGCGCGCACCGTCGAGAAGATCATCCGGATCATCGAGAAGGCCTACCGGTCCGGGATCCCCATGGTCTACCTGGTCGACTCGGCCGGGGCGAGGATCACCGACCAGGTTGAGATGTTCCCCGGCCGGCGGGGCGCCGGGAAGATCTTCCACACCCAGGTCCGCGCCTCCGGCGCCATCCCGCAGGTGTGCGCGCTGTTCGGCCCCTCGGCCGCTGGCGGCGCCTACATCCCCGCGTTCTGCGACTACGTGGCCATGGTGGACGGCAACGCCTCGATGTACCTGGGCAGCCCGCGGATGGTGGAGATGGTGGTCGCGGAGAAGACCACGCTGGAGGAGATGGGCGGCGCCCGGATGCACTGCACCGTCTCCGGCTGCGGGCACCATCTGGCATCGTCCGAGCGCGACGCGCTGGCCGCGGTCCGCCGCTACCTGTCCTACCTGCCGTCCTGCTGGCAGCAGCCGCCACCGGCGGCCCCGCCCGCCGGGCCGGAGGAGGCCGATCTGGCGTCGATGGTCCCGGCCAGCGAGCGGCAGGCCTTCGACATGCGCGCCTACGTGCGCGGGCTGGTGGACGCGGGGTCCTTCTTCGAGATCCACGAGCTGTGGGCGCGGGAGCTGACGATCGGGTTCGCCCGGCTGGCCGGGCAGGTCGTGGGCGTCGTCGCGAACAACCCGATGTTCAAAGGCGGGGTGCTGTTCGTCGACTCCGCCGACAAGGCGGCCCGCTTCATCCAGCTGTGTGACGCATTCAACATCGGCCTGCTGTTCCTCGCCGACGTGCCCGGCTTCATGGTCGGCACCAAGGTGGAGAAGGAGGGCATCATCCGGCACGGCGCGAAGATGATCAGCGCGGTGGCGGAGGCGACCGTGCCGAAGATCTGCGTGATCGTCCGCAAGGCCTACGGGGCAGGCCTGTACGCCATGGCCGGGCCGGGTTTCGAGCCGGACGCGACCATCGCCCTGCCCACCGCCAAGATCGCCGTCATGGGCGCGGAGGCGGCCGTTAACGCCGTCTACTACAACAAACTCGCTGGTATCGAGGATGCCGCGGCCCGCGAGGAGGAGACCCGCCGGCTGCGCGAGGCCTACGACCGCGATATCGACGTGCTCCGGCTGGCCTCCGAACTGGTCGCCGACGACGTCGTGGAACCGGGCGAACTGCGGGCAGAACTGGTCAAGCGGTTCGCCGCCGCGGCGGGCAAGGACCGCTCGTTCTCCCGGCGGCGGCACGGCGTCACCCCGGTCTGACCTGCCCCGGCGGGGGCCACCCCGTCCCGTGCTTGCCGCGTTTCTCCATGTAGTCGGCATGGATTGCTCGCCAGCCGCAATACCATCTGACCATGACCAGCGTTTTGCTAGCCGAGGATGACGTCTCCATCTCCGATCCGCTGGCGCGGGCGCTGCGGCGCGAGGGCTACGACGTCGACGTGTCGGCCGACGGCCCGAGCACCCTGGAGGCTGCCCTGGCCGGCGGGATCGACCTGATCGTGCTCGACATCGGCCTGCCTCAGCTGGACGGGCTGGAGGTGTGCCGGCGGCTGCGGTCAGAGGGGCAGTCCGTGCCGGTGCTCATCCTCACCGCCCGCGCGGACGAGGTGGACACCGTGATCGGGCTCGACGCGGGCGCGGACGACTATGTGACCAAGCCGTTCCGGCTCGCCGAGCTCCTGGCCCGGGTGCGTGCCCTGCTGCGCCGCGGCAACGCGGAGACCAGCACGGTGCAGGGGGTCCGGGTGGACCCGGACGCCCGGCGCGCCTGGCTCGGCGACACCGAGCTCGAGCTGACGACCAAGGAGTTCGACCTGCTGTGCGTGCTGGTGAACGACGCGGGCAAGGTCGTCACCCGGGAGCAGATCATGCGGGAGGTCTGGGACAGCAAGTGGTGGGGCTCGACCAAGACCCTCGACATGCACATCTCCTGGCTGCGCCGCAAGCTGGGTGACGACGCGCACAGCCCCCGCTACATCACGACGGTGCGCGGGGTCGGGTTCCGGTTCGAGCGGGGAGACTGATGACCGGGGTGAGCAGGGCCCGGGCAGTCTGAGATGCGCCGGCGGCTGCTGTTCTCCACGGTGGTGGTGGCGGTCACCGCGGTGGTCCTGTTCGGCCTGCCACTGGCGTTCGTGCTGATGCGGCTGCAGATCAGCGCCGCGCATCAGCAGGTGCAGCGCGACGCCACCACGGTCGCCAGGACCCTGCAGAACCGCCTGGACTCGGGGCTGCCGGCCGACATAGCCGATGCCGCGGACGCGGCCAGGTCGCTGCCGGACCGCTACGTCAGCATCAGCCTCAACGGCGCGCACCCCACCACGTTCGGGGACATCCCCGGGCCCGGCGGTGTGATCACCGCCCACGCCGTCACCAAGAATTTCCGGGTCACCGTCGAGGCTGACACCTCCGACGAGACCGCGGGCATCACCGCGGCGCTCGGCCTGACCACCGCGCTGGCCCTGCTCGCGGTCGGGGTGGCGGTGGTGCTGGCCGTCATGCAGGCCCGGCGGCTGGCCAGGCCGCTGCAGGAGCTCGCCAGCGCCGCGGACCGGCTCGGCTCCGGTGACGCGCGCCCGCTCGGGCGCCGGTACGGCGTGCCCGAACTGGACCGGGTGGCCGAAGGGCTCGATGGGTCGGCGCAGCGGATCAGCGACCTGCTCGCCGCCGAACGTGACTTCGCGGCCGACGCCTCCCATCAGCTGCGCACCCCGCTGACCGCCCTGTCGATGCGGCTGGAAGAGATGCTCGCCGCCGCCGACCAGCCTGCGGTGGTGCGCGAGGAGGGCGCCGCGGCCCTGGTGCAGACCGAGCGCCTCGCCGAGGTGGTCGGCCAGCTGCTCGGGCGGACCCGCCGGTCGGCGGTCGGCTCACCGGAGCTGGTCTGGATCGACGACGTGGTGGCACAGCAGGTGGTCGAGTGGGATCCGGCGTTCCGCCGCCAGCACCGCAAGCTGGAGGTGGCGGGGGAAAAGAACCTGTGCGCCTACGTGACGCCGGGGACGCTGTCGCAGGTGATCGCCACCCTGCTGGACAACGCGTTCGTGCACGGCGCCGGCACGGTCACCATCCGCACCTCGCAGACGCCCAAGTCGGTGGTGATCGAGGTGCGCGACGAGGGCAGGGGAGTGCCGCCCGAGCTCGTGCCGCGGATCTTCGAGCGCAGCGTGAGCGGGGTACCGGGCGGTACCGGGCTCGGCCTCGCGCTGGCCCGCAGCATCGCCGCCGCTGACGGTGGCAAGGTGGTGCTGGTCCGGCCCCGGCCCGCCGTGTTCGCGGTGTTCCTGCCGCGCGGGCTGCGCGGCGGGAACGACGAGCCGCCGGTGGTCGCCGGCCCGGCCTGACGGCCGGGCCGGGCCCCGGGTTGTGCTGGTTACGCCGATGCCGTGACGGCGGCTGGGCGGCGGTCGGTGATCGCGTGCCAGATCAGGTAGATCGCGGCGGTGACGACAAAGCCGACCTCGAAGGTGATGTCGCCGACGGCGGGGTAGTGCGTCGGGATCGGGCCGATGTACTCGGTCTGGTTGGAGAACAGCCAGATCGAGATGGCCATCCCGGCCAGCATCGCCACCGGGCCGGCCCAGTTGGTGTGCTTGCGGTCGAACAGCATGGGCTCGATCTCGGTGAGCGGCGTGCGGCGGCGCAGGTACTGGTCGCAGAAGACCACCGCCAGCCAGGGCGCGATCCAGTAGGCGATGATCAGCAGGAAGTTCGTGTACTTCTCACCGGCGTCGTGCAGGCCGGTGAGCGCGACGATGAAACCGATCACGCCGAAGACCAGGGCCACGATCGCCCGGCGCAGGGCCAGCGGCAGCTTGATGCCCATAGCGACGAACGACAGGGCGCCGGAGTAGATGTTGAGCACGTTCGCGGCGACCGCGCCGAGCGCGATGGCCAGCAGCGTCAGGTCGGCAAGCACGGTGGGCAGGTGGCCGGTGAACGCGCCGGTCGGGTTGCCGAGCGCGTTGCCCACGCTGGTGACGGTGGCTGAGCCGGCCCCGGCGATCTCCAGCACGGCGCAGGACAGGAACAGTCCGAGCCCGGACCACAGCGCGATGGCCTTCCGGCTGGTGTCGGGCTTGAAGTACCGGGAGTAGTCGGCGGCGTAGGGGTTCCAGCCCACCGCGTAGCCGAACGCTGCGCCGGTCGCCAGCAGGAACCCGCCGGACCCGCCGCCGTGGGAGGGGGCGCCGGTGTTGGACTTGGCCAGGATGACGATGGTCGCGACGACGAAGATGATCGCGAGCACCGGGAACGCGTACCGCTCGAAGGCGTGCACCAGGTTGTAGCCGAAGAACGCGATCGCGATCTGCAGCGCCACGATGATCACCAGGCACAGCGGCTTGGGCAGGTGGGTGAGCGTGTTCAGGGCGAAGGTGCCGCTGACGCTGTTCACGGCGAACCAGCCGATGCCGGCCGTGACCGAGTTCAGCCCGGCCGGGAGCACGTTCCCCCAGTAGCCGAAGCCCAGCCGGGACAGCACCATCTGCGGCACGCCATGCGAGGGGCCGCGCGCGGACAGGATGCCCTGGGTGATCGAGCCGGCCGCGGAGCCCACCACGATCGCCAGCGCGGCCTGCCAGAAGTTCAGGCCGAACGCGGCCACCGCCAGCACGCCGACGAAGACGGTCGCGAACTCCAGGTTGGGTGAGGTCCAGGTCCAGAACAGCTGGAGCGGCTTGCCGTGCCGCTCGTGCAGCGCGATGAACTCCGCGCCGCCGGGCTCGACCGCGATGACCCGGTCGCCGTACTCGCCCTCGCGTACCTGCACACCGGCGGGGGCGTCCTCGACGACCGCTGCGGTGCCCTTGTCAGGTGTTGCCATCGGCTGCGCTCCTTCTGGCACCGGGCCGGCCGGGCCGTCGTGGGGTCCGTACCGCCGCGTCAGCCGGGCCATGGTGCTGACCGGCCAGAACGCCTGCAGACGGGCTGATCGTAATTCGCCTCATCCGCACCAGTTGTTACCTCAGTGTTAAATCTTCCGCTTTCCCCAGTCAGCGTAGGGTTTCCCGTCGGCTACCACCAGAGTGCGAAACGGCCTGGCCACGGCGATGCTGTGGTGCGCGCACGCTGGCCGCCTCGTAGGCTACGGCGGGTGACGGATGACCCTGACGGGCTGGCGCTGGTTCCCGCCGTGGGCATGGTCGGGGCCGGCCAGCTGGCGCGCATGACCTGCCAGGCCGCGATCGGCCTGGGCGTGCGGTTCCGGGTGCTCGCCGATTCGGCCGCCGACAGTGCCGCCCAGGTGTGCGCCGACGTGCGGGTGGGCGACTACCGGTCGCTGCCCGACCTGCTGGCGTTCGCCGCCGGCTGCGACGTGGTCACCTTCGACCACGAGCACGTTCCCGGCGAGCATCTCGCCGAGCTGGCGCGGGCGGTGCCGGTCCGGCCCGGGGCCGCCGCGCTCCGGCACACCCAGGACAAGCTGGCGATGCGCGAGCGGCTGACCGCGCTGGGCGTGCCCTGCCCGCGTTATGAGCGGGTCAGCGACCTGGCCGCGGTGACGGCGTTCGCGGCGGGCTCGGGCTGGCCGGTGGTGCTCAAGGCGGTCAGCGGCGGCTACGACGGCCGGGGGGTGTGGGTGTGCCAGACGCCGGACGAGGCGGCGCAGGTGCTGGCCCACCCGGTCGCGGTGTTCGCCGAGGAGTACATCGACTTCGACCGGGAGCTGGCCGTGCTGGCCGCGCGGTCACCGCACGGGCAGGCCGCCGTCTACCCGGTGGTCCAGACGGTCCAGCGCGACGGGATCTGCCATGAGGTGCTGGCCCCGGCGCCGTGGCTGAAGGCGCGGCAGGCGCAGGAGGCCCAGCGGCTGGCGCTCCAGCTGGCGGCCGAGCTGGAGGTGACCGGGCTGCTCGCGGTGGAGCTGTTCGAGACCCCGCAGGGCCGCCTGCTGGTGAACGAGCTGGCGATGCGGCCGCATAACAGCGGGCACTGGACCATCGAGGGGGCGCAGACGTCCCAGTTCGAGCAGCACCTGCGAGCCGTGCTCGACCTGCCGCTTGGTGCACCGGGCGCCGTCGCCCCGCAGGCCGTTATGGCCAATGTCTTTGGGGGGGCCGATCCCGGCGTCTACGGGCGGTATCTGCATGTGATGGCGGCCGATCCGGGTGTGAAAATCCACCTCTACGGCAAGCGGGTGCGGCCCGGGCGCAAGATCGGCCACGTGACCGTGCTCGGCGACCACGTGGACGAGCTGCGGGCGCGGGCGGGCCGGGCCGCCCGGTACCTGGCGACGGGGGAGGATTGAGGCCATGAGCGGGAGCGCGGGACCGCTGGTCGGTGTGGTCATGGGCAGCGACTCCGACTGGCCGGTGATGGCGGCGGCAGCCGGGGCGCTGGCCGAGTTCGGCGTCGCCTACGAGGCTGACGTGGTGTCCGCGCACCGGATGCCGCACGACATGATCAGCTACGGGTCACAGGCGGCGGGCCGGGGCCTGCGGGTGATCATCGCGGGCGCGGGGGGCGCGGCTCACCTGCCGGGGATGCTGGCCTCGGTGACACCGCTGCCGGTGATCGGGGTGCCGGTGCCGCTGGCGCACCTGGACGGGCTCGACTCGCTGCTGTCCATCGTGTCGATGCCGGCCGGGATCCCGGTGGCGACCGTAGCGGTGGGGGGCGCTCGCAACGCCGGCCTGCTCGCGGTGCGCATCCTCGCCGCCAGCGACGAGGGGCTGCGCGCCCAGATGGAGCGCTTCCAGCAGGACCTGCGCGAGCAGGCGCTGGCCAAGGGCGCGGCGCTGCGGGAGCGGGCCGGCGGGACTGACGGCGCGGGCGGGGCCGGCGGGACCGGCGGGACTGGCAGCAGTTCCGGCTGAGGCAGCGGCCCGGCTGCGGGGACGGCCCGGCTGCGGCCGCGGGCCAGCCCGGCTCCTACCATCGGGTTATGAGCCTTGATTTTCCCGCGTTCGCCCTGTCGGAGGAGCACGAGGCACTCCGGGAGGCGGTGCGCGCCCTCGCCGACGACAAGATCGCCCCGCGGGCCGCCGAGATCGACGAGTCCGGCGAGTTCCCCTGGGACGTGCACGAGGCGCTGGCCAAGGCGGAGCTGACCGCGGTGCACATCCCGGAGGCCTACGGCGGGGCGGGCGCTGACGCGATCGCGACCGCCATCGTCATCGAGGAGGTCGCCCGCGCCTGCGCCTCGTCGTCGCTCATCCCGGCGGTGAACAAGCTCGGCACGGTGCCGCTGCTGCTGGCCGGCTCGGAGGAGATCAAGCACAAGTACCTCCCGCCGGTGGCCCGCGGTGAGGCGATGTTCTCCTACGCCCTGTCCGAGCCGGAGGCCGGGTCGGACGCGGCGGCGATGAAGGCACGCGCCGCCCGCGACGGCGACACCTACGTGCTGAACGGGACCAAGCGCTGGATCACCAATGCCGGGGTGTCGGCGTACTACACGGTGATGGCGGTCACCGACCCGGCGGCGGGGTCGCGCGGGATCTCCGCGTTCGTGGTGGAGAAGGACGATCCGGGGTTCTCGTTCGGCGCGCCCGAGCGCAAGCTCGGCATCAAGGGCTCACCCACCCGGGAGCTGTATTTCGACAACTGCGTGATCCCAGCCGACCGGCTGATCGGGGACGAGGGCACCGGGTTCAGGACCGCGCTGGCCGCCCTCGGCCATACCCGGGTGACCATCGCCGCGCAGGCGCTCGGCATCGCCCAGGGCGCGCTGGACTACGCCACCGGCTATGTGAAGGAGCGGCGCCAGTTCGGCAAGCCCGTCGCGGATTTCCAGGGCGTGCAGTTCATGCTGGCCGACATGGCGATGAAGGTCGAGGCGGCCCGCCAGCTCACCTACGCCGCGGCGGCCCGCTCGGAACGGGCGATGTCCGGCGAGCCCAGCCCTGATCTGGCGTTCTTCGCCTCCGCCTGCAAGTGCTTCGCCTCGGATGCGGCGATGGATGTCACCACCGATGCCGTTCAGCTGCTGGGCGGGTACGGGTACGTCAGGGACTACCCGGTCGAGCGGATGATGCGGGACGCCAAGATCACCCAGATCTACGAGGGCACCAATCAGATCCAGCGGGTCGTGATGGCCCGCCAGCTCCTGAAGTGACCATCACCGGCCCCCTTGTTCCGTGCCTGTTCCGTCAGCGACGGCGCGCGGCCGGAACATCCGCGCATCGATGACCCGCCTGGCGCGGTCGTGTGAGCCTGGCATCAGGTGCGTGTAAACCCGCAGCGCGGGGCGCCGTGGGCGGACCTGTTCGACGGCCTCACCCCGGAACGCCATCACAACTCCAGAGCCTCTGCGACGCGCTTCCCGATGACGCCCGCGCCGAATACGACCGGCGGTACGGGCAACCGCCGCTCTCCTGACCGGGCCGGGCACATGAGCGCATCTCGTCCCCCAGACGACGCGAAGGTCATGACCGCGGGCCAATCTGGCGCAGGTCATGACCGTAGCCGCTGCGGTGCCCGGAAGCGGCAGCCACCGTACGGCCCGAGACCGAGTTCGGCGAGCAGTTGCGCTCCGAGGTGGCACTGTTTGAGCGCGCGATGGACCGGTGCGAGCGCGTCCTTGTCGCTATGGCGAGGCTGAAGCTGGACGAGCGGCTCGTGAAGCTCAGCGAAGCGCAGGCCCGGATCGTGACCGGGGTCATTCTCGGAACCGGCTCAGGCACCGGCCTGCCGGCTCAAGTCGAGAGCCGCCCGCAGGCCATCCTCGACTCGCCTCATGGCCGCAGCCGAGAGCGCACCCAGGTCGGCCTGTACTTCGTCCGGATACAGCGTTTCGACGTCATCGCAGGACGCCCAGCCCGTGAACGGCTCGCCACGGCCAAGCTCCGCCATCGCCGGGCGCGGACTTCGCGGCGCCGTGGTGGTCAGCCGGACCGTCAGCACCTGCTCGAAGGCCGCGTTGCGCCTGTTGTTGCTCACCACAAGAAAGAACTTGGGCTCGTCAATGTGCCCTAGCTTCGCCCGGTACACGCGGCCCCGTAGCAGGCCAGTGGTCATGGCTGCGCCTAGTCCTTCTCGTCAGCCCAGGATGGACGCCGGCGACGGGCAATCGCCCGGTCCTCATCCGCGGTCGCCCTCCTGTCCTGTGCGGCCTCGGTGTACGCCTGCGCCTCAGCAGCCTCACGAACCGCGCGAAGGCCGATGACGAACACGGCGTGCAGGAGCACCGACTCTGTG
>DATKRG010000186.1:0-1702 GCA_035532275.1 Streptosporangiaceae bacterium
CCGCCAGAACCCCTGCCGCCGCAGCCACGAACCACAGCAAACACCGCCGTCACCGGCAAATCACGCACCCCGCCCGGCGTGTCGCAGCCGCTGGCCGCGCGAGCCTCCGCGGCCACCGTCACAGCACTTCCGAATACTTACGATCAACAAGCCGGTCACTGACAGTTACATAACGCAGCATCCGTCCCTGGAGGCAGCTTAGGAAACAGCAGAACTCTGTGTCTCATTTGACTTGACACGTACGTGCGCCGTGAGGCGCTGCCTGACCGAGTGGAGGTGGAAGACCTCCGCCGCGAGCCCCGTCGCAGCGGGGCGAGTGCAGCTGGCGGCAGCCTGATCCGGGAGGTGCCGGGGAAGGCGGGAGCAGCCGCGACAAAGCCGGGACGGCCCAGCACTGCCAGATGGGCCGGGTCCGGCGAGCGAGACGCAGAGGTGTACGAGAGGAACCGGCGTTTACGTCCCGTAATGAGTCACCGGCTCGAAACCTGGCGGATCTGGGCCGGTCGCAGTGCGCACCCGCTCCCTCATCACGGGACGGGGAACTCCCGCGCAGGTTTGTTTGTGCAGGCGCGGGAGGCCACGCGTGAAAGCCTGCGGCGTAGCCGTGGCGATGCTGCCGGGACAGAGCCGGGCGCCTACTGCGACGAACGGCCAGCAGTGAACACGGGAACCGTCCCGGTCCCGCCCGCTGCCGCACGGCCAGTGCGGATGCCGGGCTGGGTCCATCGTCGGCCGATCGGTCCGGGACGGGGCGGAGCCGCCGTAGTACTCCGAGCCGGGGAAAGCCCGCGCGCATGGGGAAGGGCGGCAGCGGTATCGAGAAGGGAAGGAGATTGCAATGCCGAAAGACGCGCTGGTGAACGCCAGCGCCCCGGCCGCGGGCGCCCCTCAGGGCTCGTGGTCGCGGGTATCGGAGATGCAGGCCAAACTTCACCGTTGGGCGGCGGCCGGTCCTGGCCGCCGGTTCGACGACCTGTTCAATCTCGTCCATGACCCGGCGACGCTGATCGTGGCGTTCGACCGGGTTGCGGGCAACCAGGGAGCCCGGACCGCTGGCGTGGACGGCCTGACGGCCTTCGACGTCGAAGAGCGCATCGGGGTTCCCGGGTTCCTGGACGGCCTGCGCTCGGACCTGAAGTCCGGAGTGTTCCGGCCCCTGCCGGTGAGGGAACGCAAGATCCCCAAACCGGGCGGGTCCGGGAAGGTCCGAAGCCTCGGTATTCCCACCGTGGCTGACCGGACGGTCCAGGCTGCGCTGAAGCTGGTGCTGGAACCGATCTTCGAGGCCGACTTCCTGCCGGTCTCCTACGGGTTCCGGCCCAAGCGGCGGGCTCAGGACGCAATCGCCGAGATCCAGCGGTTCGGCACCAAGGGCTACCTCTGGGTGCTGGACGCCGACATCGAAGCGGCCTTCGACAACGTCTCGCATCATGCCGTCATGGGCGCGGTGCGGGCCAGGGTCAAGGACAAGCGCGTTCTGGCGCTGGTCAAGGCGTTCCTCAAGGCGGGCATCCTCACCGAGGACGGTCACCGCAGGGACACCCACACCGGCACCCCGCAAGGCGGCATCCTTTCCCCGCTGATCTTCAACATCGCGCTGTCGGCGCTGGATGAGCACCTGCATCGCGACTGGCAGCCCGGCGGGCGGATGGACAGCCAGTATCAGCGCAGGAAACGTCGTCGGCAGGGCCTGCCCAACTGG
>DATKRG010000187.1:0-2166 GCA_035532275.1 Streptosporangiaceae bacterium
GCACCCGGAGCCGGGCCAGGTCGCCCTGCGCATCATCGTCATCTACTGTCACGAGGAGCGAATCTAGGCATAACACCGCCCGATCCGTCGGCGATCAGCCCGCCAGCCTCGGCTAGTTCAGTTAACAGGTATGTGCCTGCACGCTCCTTCTATGATCCCGGTGGCGATGGGCCAGCCTTTCGCCAGCGCGGTGGCGTAGTCCAGGTAGTCCTGCTTGTTGTCGAGGTAGCGGGCGCACTCGTCGGCCCCGGCCCGCTCGGGGCCGGAGTAGCCGCAGGTGGTGGCGCGGCGGCGGATCCCGGCCGCGACCTGGGGGGCTTTGCCGTGCAGGATCTTGCGGGCCTGGCCGGCCACCCATTCCTCGGCGGCGGGCTCGCCCTTGTCGAAAAATGACCAGGCGGCCTTCCAGCAGTATTCCAGGACGTGGATGAAGTCGATGATGATGGTGACGGTGACGCCGCGGCGGGCGGCCTCGGCGGCGGCGGCCTCGATCTGGGTGTTGTTCCCGTCGATCAGCACCAGCCATTCCCGCTGGTGACCGGGGTCGCGGCGCTCCGCCTCATCGAACGCGGCGGCGATGACGGCGGGGATGTCGTCGGTGACCGAGGCGGTCAGCCACTTGTTCCGGGCCCGTGGCTCCCGTGGCTTCTGCTTCTTCCCCGGCTTGCCGGCCTGCGCTTTCCTCTTCTTCCGCTTCTGCGCGGGGGTGCTGATGACCTCCTCCGGGGCCCGCGGGGCCGGGGCGGCGTCGTAGACGCCGGCGACCTCGCACATCCGCTTGCGGCCGTTCTTCTCCCCGGGCGACAGCCGGGTCGCCAGCTTGCCCTCCGCCGAGGCCGCGGCCTTCGCGGTCGCCGGGCGCAGCGCCTCCGGCAGCATGACGATGCCCTTGCCGTCGAAGGTCAGGACCAGCGGCCAGCCGTCCGGCGCCGGCTCGATCACCCGCCAGGCGTAGAACGCCTCCACGTGCGCGGCAGCCCGGCGGGCCATGGCCCCGGCCTGCCGTTTTCCTATTGTCACCCCGGTCGCGCGGGTGACCGCGGCCTGCGCGCCCTCCATCGAGCCTCGCGCCGCCTCGACCGCGGTGAGCTTCCGCAGCCCGTGAGAGTGCTTCTCCTCAGGCAGGTTCAGCGCCGCGTCTGCCGGGTGCACATTAGGCCGGCCCGGCGACCGGTAGGCGATCCGCGACACGCTGACCTGCCCGAACTTCGTCATCAGCGGCCGGATCCGGCCCCGTTCCGCCCGCGTGCGGACCACGCCGTCCTCCCCTGCCACATCATGACGCCGCTCCTCGGCCGCAGCCGACGCGTCCAGCCGGTCCTGAAACAGCCGCCGTTGCAGCTCCCGGCCCCGCGCCTCCAGCTGCTCCTCCAGGTCAGCGTGCTGCAGCCCGGCCGCCTCCTCCGACGCCGCCCACTCCTCAAGCTCACGGAAGCACTTCCTCGACTCCGCGAACGCCTCGTCCCGGGCAGTCACGTACCCTTGCATCGGGCTCCTTCTTTTGCGATCCGGTCGTCAGACAACCGGGACCGTAACGAGAAGGAGCCCTTTACGCACGCACCGACACGAGCAAACCGGACACAGCGCCATCAGGCGCACTAAAACGCTTCACGCTGCATCACCCCACAGGAGCCGCACCCAATCTCATTGCCAGCACCACGACGAAGGCCGGACTGACTGTCCGCTGCCAGCTCGACCTGAGCGACTATCCCACAAAGATCAAGATAACCGAGCAAGAGAAGAAGTCACTACCTCTTGTCAGACATGGTTTTCACGGCGACTGGAACTATAACATTCGGCCCTCAAGGGAATAGTTTGTTTCAATCCAGCTCCTAAGGTCAATTGCTCTTTTCACTCCGTCCTGGCTGCCTGAAGCGTCTAGCGTGAGTCGCACGCTAAATGCGGCTGCCACGCCCGGCCCGCCTCTTCCGCCACGAGGGTGCCGGGCCCTAAACCCGGACTCTGCGGCGGCTGCCGTTCCGCCGCTTCGCCGCCGCGTACGCATCTGGACGATCTCGGCCATTGCGCTCCGGTCAGTGACCCCGGGATCCTGCCGCTAGCTGTGACGTCAGGTCGGCGGGGGAGCCAGGACCGTCAGCGCGGCGGGCAGCGCGCGGACGGTCAGCGCCGCCTCGGCTGGCAGCGGGCAGGCCCACGGCAGGGTCT
>DATKRG010000188.1:0-4760 GCA_035532275.1 Streptosporangiaceae bacterium
GGCGGCCGTGACCGGCTCGCCGGTCCGCTTTGCCTGCCTGGCGGCGGCGAACATCGCCTCCCGCTGCGCGATGACGTCCCTGGACACGCCCGACAGCGACGTCAGCCCCCGCGCCGGCGTGGCGGCGTGCCCGGCCGGCGCCGGGGCTCCTGACGACGAGGGGGCCGACCGGGTCGGCGGCGGAGCCGCCGCGAGGGCGGTGTCGTGGCCGGCCGCTGGCAGCGCCAGCCCCACGGCCGTCGCTGCGGCGAGTGCCATTGACAAACGGGCCCGCACCAGCCGTCGACGGCGAAGCAGCCGTCGGGTTCCAGCCATATCGTCCGTGCCTTTCGGGGTGCCGCGCCAGCGAGCGTGAGATTGATCGTTATAGGAACGTAAACGATCTCTTGATACCTACTGATAGTGGCGAAGTCAATGGCTTGCGACTGGCTCGACATTCATATAGCGTCCGCAGCGTTTACCCTCCTCACAATGGACTGGGATGTGCGCGGTGTCGCATGCGATGACGGGCGCGGGCAGGCGGCCCAGTCGGCGGATCTGGCGCGGCCGGAGCCTGGGCCCGCGGACGGCACGCGCCGTCGGGGCGGCAGCCGCCGCGCTCGCGCTGGTCGCGGGCAGCATGGGTTCGGCCGGGGCCGCGACGCGGGCGCCGGCCCGGCACGCTCCGAGCGTTCGGCATGACCGGTCGGTGCCGGTGTCGGCGGTCGTCTCCCACTACCGGCGAGCCGTGCCGATGCGCAGCTGGCGCCCGGCCAAGGCGGTCTGGCCGACCGGGCATGGCCTCGCCGCCCTGCCGGCCGTCTCGGCGCGGCAAGCCCGCCAAGCCACGGCGCGGCGCGGCGGGACTCTGGCGCGCGCGGGTTCGCTCCCGGTGTGGGCCGGGCAGGTCCCGGGCCGCACGGCGACCGCGGCGAAGGTCGCGGTGGCGATGGCGCCGCGCGCCACCGCGCGGCGTCTCGGTGTCTCGGGGGTGGTGTTCACCGCGGCACTGCCCAGCGCCCTCCGGGGCGCCTCGGTACGGCTGGCGGTGAACTACCGCGGGTTCGCGGACGTCTACGGCGGGGACTGGGCGTCCCGGCTGCGGCTGGTCCGCCTGCCCGCGTGCGCGCTGCGGACGCCGTCCGTCCCGGCCTGCCGGGTGCAGACTCCCGTGCGGTCGGTGAACAACTCCACGGCCGGCACGGTGACCGCGCAGGTGGCGCTGCCCGCCGCGGCCCCGGCCGGGCCGGTGCTGGGCGGGTCGCCGGCGCCGCTGGCGATGCGGGCGAGCCAGCCGCGGCTCGTGGTGCTGGCGGCCTCCTCCGACGCGGGAGGCGGCGGCGGGGACTACACCGCCACGTCGCTGCAGCCTTCGGGGTCGTGGCAGGCCGGCGGGTCCACCGACTCGTTCGCCTGGTCATACCCGATGCCGACGCCGCCCGTTCAGGGCGGCCTGAAGCCCGCCCTGAACCTGACCTACAACTCCCAGGCCGTGGACGGCCTGACCTCCTCGACGAACAACCAGCCGTCCGGGGTGGGGGACGGCTGGTCGCCGCCGCAGTCGTTCATCGAGCGGTCCTACCAGTCCTGCCACCAGAACCCCTCCGGCACGACGCAGACCTGGGACAACTGCTGGTCCTCGAACAACACCCTGACCCTGTCGCTGAACGGTGCCACGTCGATCCTGGTCAAGGACGACACGACCGGCGCCTACCACCCGATGAACGACAGCGCCGAGCGGGTGCAGTACGAGACCGGCGCGGTGAACGGCGCGCAGAACGGCGAGTACTGGGTCGTCACCACCACCGACGGCACCCAGTACTACTTCGGGCTGGACGAGATGCCGGGCTGGGCCAGTGGCGACACGAAGACGAACTCGGTGTGGACCGAGCCGGTCTTCGCCACCGCCTCGGGGCAGCCCTGCTACAACGCGACCTGGGCCAGCTCCTGGTGCCAGCAGGCCTACCGGTGGAACCTCGACTACGTCAAGGACACCCACGGCGACGTGGTCTCCTACTTCTACAACACCGAGACCAACTACTACGCCCGCGACCTGGGCTCCACCGCGAATACCTCCTACGTCCGCGGCGGGTACCTGTCCAAGATCTGGTACGGCCAGCGCGACGGCTCGGTGTATTCCACCAGCCCGGCCGGCGAGGTCGACTTCGCCGTGAACGGCCGCTGCGACACCTCCGCCACCGGCTGCGCGACCTCCACCCTGACCTCCTCCACCGCCTCCGACTGGCCCGACGTCCCCTACGACCTGAACTGCGCCAGCGGCGCCTCGTGCAGCGAGCAGGCGCCGACCTTCTGGTCCGAGTACGAGGTCACCGGGATCAAGACCTCCGCCCTGGCCGGCACCACCGAAACGGCCGTCGACTCCTGGGCGCTGACGTACGCGTTCCCTGCGACGGGCGACACCACCAATCCGGCGCTGTGGCTGTCGACGATCACCCGCACCGGGGACGACACCAGCGCCGGCGGGTCCACCTCGCCCGTCACGCTGCCGCCGGTGACCTTCACCGGCACCGGGCTGGCGAACCGGGTGAACCTGTCCGAGGGGTACCCGCCGATCACCCGGCAGCGCCTGACCAGGATCGTCACCGAGACCGGCGAGATCGTGAACGTCGGGTACTCCTCCGCGGTCTGCCCGACGTGCACACCGTCCGACGACTCCCAGAACACCACCCTGGCCTACCCCGACTACTGGACCCCGACGGGGCTCACCTCGCCGATCAAGGACTACTTCAACAAGTACATCGTCACCTCGGTGACCCAGACCGACCCCACCGGCGGATCGGCGAACGACACGATCACCACCACCTACACCCCGGGCGGGAGCCCCGCCTGGCACTACGACGACAACCCCGCCGTCCCTGCCAGCCGGCGGACCTGGGACCAGTGGCGGGGCTACCGGTACATGACCGTCTCCACCGGCGTCTCCCCCGACCCGGTCACCAAGACCACCTACACCTACTTCCGCGGCATGGACGGTGACACGCTGCCCAGCAGCGGAACCCGCTCGGTCACCTTCCAGGACTCCCGCGGCGACCCGGCCGTCACCGACTCCGACCAGTTCGCCGGCATGACGTATGAGACCCAGGTGTTCAACGGGTCGACCAGGACCACCGACACCATCAACGACCCCTGGACCTCCGCGGCCACCGCCACCCACGCCCTCAGCGGCGGGCTGCCCGCCCAGAAGTCGTTCCTCACCGGCACCGCCGACACCAGGGTCTACACCGCCCTGGCCGCCGGCGGCGAGCGCGAGACCGAGACCGCCTACACCCACGACTCCCGCGGCCGCGTCACCAAGGTCGACGACCTCGGCGACGTTTCCACCAGCGCCGACGACCTGTGCACCACCACCAGCTACGCCGACAACACCAGCGCCTGGATCCTCGACAAGCCCTCTGAGGTCGACACCGTCTCGGTCAACTGCTCCGCCACGCCGGCCCTGCCCGCCGACGCCGTCTCCGACGTGCGGACCTTCTACGACGGCTCCGCCACCCTGGGGGCCGCGCCCGCCAGGGGCGACGTGACGATGACCCAGAAGGCCGCCAGCTACACCGGGACGACCCCGAACTTCATCACCACGGGGACGGACACGGTCGACGAGTACGGCCGGACCACCTCCGCCACCGACGCCGACAGCCGCAAGACGGTCACCGCCTACACCCCGGCGACCGGCGCGGAGCCGACCTCGGTCGCGGTCACCGACCCGATGACCTACAAGACGACGACCACCTACGACCCGCTCCGCGACCTGAAGCTGTCGGTCACCGCCCCCGCCGGGTACGTGACCACCCTGCAATACGACGCCCTCGGCCGGCTCGCCGCCGTCTACAAGCCCGGCGAAGCCTCCCCCAACCCGCCGAACCTGAAGTACTCCTACACCGTCTCCGCCACCGGGCCGTCCGTGGTGGACACCTACACGCTGAACGACGACAGCTCCTACCAGCTGGCCGAGACCTTGTACGACTCCCTGCTGCGCGCGCGCGAGGTGCAGCAGCAGACCGTGGACGGCGGCCGCCTGGTCACCGACACCATGTACAACACCGGCGGCTGGGTGTCGGAGAGCACCGCCCCGTACTACAACGCCTCGGCCGTGTCCACGACGCTCGTCCAAGCTCAAGCCGGACAGGTTCCCTCGGCGACCGGCTACACCTACGACGGCGACGGCCGGCAGATCGCCTCGACCGCCTACGCGCTGGGCACCCAGACCTGGCAGACGACCACTACCTACGGCGGGAATTTCGTCACCACCGTCCCGCCAGCCGGGGGCGTCGCCACCACCACCGTCACCAGCGCCCGCGGCGAGACGACCGACCTGATCCAGTACCACTCCGGACAGCCCGCCGACTACGTCAACGACTCCCCGTCCGCCTACGACGACACCAAGTACACGTACTACCCGAACGGCCAGGAAGCCACCCAGACCGACCCGGGCGGCAACACCTGGTCATGGCACCACAACCTGCTCGGCGACAAGACCGAGGCCACCGACCCCGACGCGGGGACGTCCACCTTCACCTACGACAACGCCGGGCAACAGCTCACGTCCACCGACTCCCGCGGCAAGCAGGTGACCACCAGCTACGACGCCGACGGACGGGTCACCGCCACCTACGACACGACCTCGGCGCAGACCCTCTCCAGCTCCAACCAGCTGACCGGGTACGTCTACGACACCCTGAAGAAGGGCTACCTCACCTCTTCCACCTCCTACTCCGGCGGCGACACTTACACCTACTCGGTCCTGGCGTACAACACGATGGCGC
>DATKRG010000189.1:0-1989 GCA_035532275.1 Streptosporangiaceae bacterium
CTTGCCCGTCCCTCCCCGGCCATCATGAGACAGGGTGATCTTTGCCCGGGCCACGCAGGAGATGGTGTCCTTCAGGGGTTCGAGAAAGGCATCGACTGCCTCCCGCGGATTCCTACCGGGCAAAGGGGATCAGCATGGCGACCCTGGTGATCGCCGGGTCGTCGGAGTCCTCATACTCCCCGGCATCCCACCTGGCCAGGAACTCCTCACCGGAGACGCCGAGCACCTCTCGCGCGGCGCGGTCGAGCATGGCCCGGCCCTCTTCCTGGGTCACTGGCGTTCGGTTGAGGACAGGGTGGCCAGTGTGATTTCCGGTGCCGATGCCAGGATTTCGTAACTGTCAGTAGTTCCGGCGCTGGACTGCTGGCCGCGCTGACCGTGCTGGCCGGATCGACTGTCACGCTGGGTCATCGGGACACCGGGCGGCTGCCTGCGCGGCCTCTGATGGGCTGTCTTCCTGGGTGCGGGCATGGTTGCGGCCGGAGGGGCGGCGCTTGCCGCCGGTCCGGTTGCCGCGTTTGTGTTGTGGCTGGTCAGCCTGGTCGTGGTGGTTTCGTCGCGGTGACCGGGCAGGGATGGCCGGGGTGCACGCCGGCGTCGTCTGCTGGCGCGCCGGGTGCGGGTGCGGGTGCGCAGGGGAGCATGTGGGTGCTGGTGGTGCTGGCGACGATGTCGCCGGGTTTGCGGGACCTGACTTTCTTGATGGTGTAGCGGGGGAAGTGGCGGCCGGGCCGGTGCGGCACGGTCCAGCGGGCCGGGTGCCGGGTGATGGCGGCGCGCAGCCGGTGCAGGGCGCCGGACAGCAGGCCGGCGGTGCCGCCGTGGCCCAGGTTGATGCTGTCTACGGCAGCGTCGCGCAGGGCGGTGAAGCTGATGCGGCCAGGCGGCACGCCGATCTGGGGGGCGTAGTGCGCGCCCAGCAGCCGCAGGCTGGTCTGGATGGTGATGGCGGCCAGCAGTTCCTGGTAGGCGCCGGCGGGCCTGGGTGAGCGGCAGGTGCTGCCCGCGGCCATGACCGTGACCTTTAGTTCGCTGAACACCAGCTCGATGCTCCAGCGGTCGCCGTAGAGGGCGGCGATGTCGGCCGCGGGGAACGCGTCCGTGTCCCGCAGTGAGGTGATGAGCGTGAACGTCTGGCTGACCTGGACCCTCACCCCGGGTGGGTCGCTCTGGCAGGCCGGCGGGCTGCCGGTGCCCGCCGCCTGGCCATCCCCGCTGCCGGTGTCGTCCCCGGAGTCGCCGGCGTGCACGATGGTGATGACGGCGTCGGTGCCGGCGCTGGTCAGCAGCGGGTCGCCGGCGGCCAGGTGAGTGATGAAGTCGATGTGGAACTCGATGACGCGCGCCTTCATGGTGCGGCCCCGGAAGGAGATTTTCGTCAGGTAGGTGCCGTCGGCCAGGGGCCTGCCGCAGCGCCTGAGCCCCCAGGACGCCGAGGCGCGCATCACGAAGTGCGCGCCGGTGCCCGCGATGTCCAGCAGCCCTTCACGGGAGGGGAACCCCCGGTCCCCCAGGACGACCATGCCGGGTCCCAGGGCGGGCAGCAGCTGGTCGGCCAGGTGCTTCTCGGAGACGGAGTTGCCGCCGAGTGCCACCGCGATCTCGGTGCGCGTCCAGATGTCGGTCAGCGACACCATGTGCGCGTTGGGCCCGCCGCCAGCGGGCGAGCCGAAGTGCACCGAGTTCTCCGAGGTTTCTTTTCCGGGTCCCCGCAGCAGGTCGAAGTGGGTGCCGTCTTCGGCGACGGCCCGCAGGCCGTGCCACAGCCCGCAGCACCAGCCGCCGCCCGGCTCCGTGGTCACCGGGCCTGACAGTGCCCGGCTGGCGTTGCCCGCCGCCGCGGCGGTGAACGGGGAGCGGCAGGCCGGGCAGCACGAGGACGCCGGCGGTTTCCCGTCGCCGCCGGCGGGACCGGGCGCCGGGGCCTGGCAGGCGGGGCGGGGCGGCCCGATCACCGCGGCCAGCACATGCGCGATCGCCTTCGCCCCC
>DATKRG010000190.1:0-11157 GCA_035532275.1 Streptosporangiaceae bacterium
CGGCATGGGCATCCAGTGCCGCGATCACATCATCCGGGACGTCGCGGATCAGTACATCTGTCATCTCCACCTCCCTGTGATATCTCGTGATAGCGCCTATCCGCCGGGCAGCCGGGTGGCCTGGCGGGTGCGGTAGGCGGCGACGTTGACACGGTTGGCGCAGGCGGTGCCGCAGAACCGCCGGGACCGGTTCTTCGACAGGTCGACATGGACGTTGTCGCAGTCGTCCGCGGCGCACCGGCGCAGCCGGTCCAGCTGGCCGGAGCGGATGACGTCGGCGAACGCCATCGCCGCCTCGACGGCCATCCGGTCGGCGAGCGGCGCGTCGGGCGCCGTGGCGTGCAGGTGATAGTCCCAGCTGCCGTGCTTGACCAGCTGTGGCAGGGCACTGGCTTCCCGCAGCAGTGCGTTCACGAGGCCGGCGGCGTCGTCCTTGCCCATGTCCCACAGGCACGCCAGGCGGGAGCGCAGCGCCCGGACCTCATCGAGCTCGGCCTGGTCGTGGGTGCGGCCGCCGGACCACTCGCAGGCCGCGACGAAGCGGTCGAGTGCGGCGGGGTCGGGCAGTTGCTCGGCGCCGCCGCGGCCGGTGTTGACCAGGGCGGCGGCAGCGGTCAGCGCGACCTCGGTGTCATGGGCAAAAAGCACCTTGACTCCTTTCGCGGGCCCCGGCTAGTGTCACCAGCGTAAATCACTTTTACCACTTACAGGAGTGCTGCGGTGACAGCCGTCGGGAGCCGTCCTGCCCAGTCCGGTGCTGGCGGCACCGGCCTGACCCTGGCCGCGGTGTCGGCCGCGACCTTCGGGACGTCGGGGACGTTCGCGTCGTCGCTGATCGACGCCGGGTGGAGCCCGGGCGCCGCGGCGGCGAGCCGGATCGCGGTGGCGGCGCTGCTGCTCACCATCCCCGCGGTGCTGCAGCTGCGTGGGCGGTGGGGACGGCTGCGCCGGGCGTCGGGCCAGGTGGTCGCGTACGGGCTGGTCCCGGTCGCGGGCTGCCAGCTGTTCTACTTCAACGCCATCGCGCGGATGCCGGTCGGTGTGGCCATACTGCTCGAATACCTCGGCGTGGTGCTGGTGGTCGGCTGGCTGTGGCTGCGCCACGGCCAGCGGCCCCGCCGGCTCACCGTGGCCGGGGCGGTCACGGCCATCGCCGGGCTGGTGATGGTCCTGAACCTGGCCGGGTCGGCCCGGCTGGACCCCGTCGGCGTCATGTGGGGGCTGCTGTCCGCGGTGGGCCTGGCGATCTACTTCCTGCTTTCGGCGGCCACCCCGGAGGAGCCGCTGCCGCCGCTGGTCATGGCGTGGGCCGCGATGTGCGTCGGGGCAGCGGCGCTCGCCGCGCTGGGCTGGGCGGGGGTGCTGCCCCTGACCGCCAGCACCGGCAACGTCCGCTTCCTCGGCCACCCGGTGAGCTGGGCCGTGCCCGTGCTGGGCCTGTCACTGGTGGCCGCCGTGATCGCCTACATCGCCGGCATCGGTGCGGCCCGCCGGCTCGGCGCCAAGCTGGCCTCGTTCGTCGGCCTGGCCGAGGTGCTGTTCGCGATCCTGTTCGCCTGGCTGCTGCTCAGCCAGCTGCCATCGGCGGTGCAGTTCCTGGGCGGCGCGTTCATCCTCGCGGGTGTCACCCTGGTGCGCGCCGACGAGCTGCGCGGCACACGGGAGCCGCCCGCGCAGCCCGCTCCCCCGCAGAACGCACCCGAGCTGGCCGCCGCCCCGGCCGGCAGCGGAACCAGCTAGCTCGCCCCGGCCACGGGCCGGGCGGGTGGGCTGTCGCCCAGGCCCGGCCGGGCGCTGCCCGGCGGCAGCTGGCGTGGGAAAGTTGGCGGGTGAAGACGGCGTTCGTGCTCGGCGGTGGCGGCGTCCTCGGGGCGCACGAGGTGGGCATGCTGCAGGCGCTGGCAGCGGCCGGTATCGAGCCTGACCTGGTCATAGGCACGTCGGTCGGCGCGATCAACGGTGCGTTCGTGGCGGCCGGCCCGGCGGACGCGGCGGCCCGGCTCAGCGAGCTGTGGCAGGGCGATGCGCTGCGGCAGGCGTTCAGCGAGACGTTCTGGGCCCGGGCGGCCCTGCTGGTGCG
The DNA here is from genome assembly GCA_035532275.1 of Streptosporangiaceae bacterium. Taxonomy (GTDB): domain Bacteria; phylum Actinomycetota; class Actinomycetes; order Streptosporangiales; family Streptosporangiaceae; genus UBA9676. Next base: position 2,081 of record DATKRG010000190.1, read on the forward strand.
GTCCGGCACCCACCTGCATTCGATGGACCGGCTGGGCCAGCTGCTGGGCGAGCTGCTCCCGGGCCCCGACTTCGCCGACCTCGCGCTGCCCTTCCACTGCGTCGCCGCGAGCATCGAGCGGGCCCAGGCACGCTGGTTCAGCAGCGGGCCGGTCGTGCCAGCGGTCCTCGCCTCGTGCGCCGTGCCCGGCCTGCTGCCGCCGGTCGAGGTGGACGGGGAGCACTACTTCGACGGTGGCCTGGTCCACTCCATCCCGGTCGGCCGGGCGGTCGCCCTCGGCGCGAGCACCATCTACGTGATGCACGTCGGCCGGATCGAGCGCCCGCTGACCGTGCCGCGCCGCCCCTGGGAGGTGGGCCTGGTCGCGTTCGAGATCGCCCGCCGTCACCGCTTTCACGAGGAGATGTCGGCGCTGCCCAGCGCGGTGCGGGTGCATGTGCTCCCGGCTGGCACGGACGGGCGCCCGCCAGATCTGTCGCAACTGCGCTACCGCGATCACACTAGGGTCGGAGCGAGCATCGAGCGTGCGTACGCCGCGTCCGCGCGCTATCTCGCCGAGCTGGCCGGGGACTGACCCGGCCATCGAGGACTCCAGGAGCCCCCCATGCTCCCACCCAGGCTGGTGCGCCGGCTCGTGCTGGCACCGCTGGCGATCATGGTCGCGATCGCGGTGGTGGTGCTGTTCCCGCTGCTCGCCCTACTTGCAGCGACGTTCGGCCTGGTCGGGCGGTCACGGCCCGGGCGGATGCGCGGCCTGCGGCTGCTGTTCTTCGCACTCGTCTGGCTCACCGCCGAGACGGCGACGCTGTTCATGTGCCTGGGGATGTGGCTGGCGAGCGGCTTCGGCGGCCGCCTGCACACCGAGCCTTTCCAGAGCCGCCACTACGCGATCATGCGGTGGTTCCTCGACCTGATCTACCGCACGGCGACCAGCACGTTCGGGGTGCGGGTCGAGGTCGACGAGCCGGAGCTGACGGCGGAGGAACAGGCGGCCCGGCTGGCCCGGCCGGTCATCGTGCTCAGCCGCCACGCCGGGCCCGGCGACTCGTTCCTGCTGGTCCGCCATCTGCTCACCGTCTACGGGCGGCGGCCGCGGGTGGTCATGAAGGCGACGCTGCAGCTCGACCCCGGGCTCGACGTGGTGGCCAACCGCCTGCCCAACGTGTTCATCCACCACCACCGGACCGGCGGGAAGATCTTCGTCGAGCAGATCGAGCGGCTGGCCAGCGGGCTCGACCGGCTCGGCGCGCTGGTGATCTTCCCCGAGGGGGGCAACTGGACCCCGGGCCGGTGGCGGCGCGGCATCCAGCGGCTGGAGCGGGCCGGCCGGGAGGACCTGGCCGCGCGCGCCCGGGACATGCCCAACCTGCTGCCGCCCCGGGCCGGGGGAGCGCTCTCGGCCATCGCCGCCTGCCCCGACGCCGACGTGATCTTCGTCGCGCACGCCGGGCTGGACCGGCTTGTCAGCGTCAGCGACATCTGGCGCAGCCTGCCGATGGACCAGGTGGTCCGGGCCAAGTGGTGGCGGATACCGGTCGGCGAGGTGCCACGTGCCCTCGACCATGAGGCCCAGGTGCAGTGGCTCTACGACTGGTGGGAGCGCATCGACACCTGGATCTCGCAGAACCGCCCAGGCGGCGGTGAGGCTCCGGCCCTGACTCCCGGCCCGGGGTCCCATCCTGGCCACCAGGTACTGTGACGCCTCAGCAGTGTTGCTGATGTGGGTCATCTGGACGGAGCGGGCATGGCGCGGGCTGGGGTGCGGCTGACGGCTCCGGTCCGGGCGCTGCTTGGCTTCGTGTGCGTGCTCGTGCTGGTCGACACCCTCTTCTTCACCGCCCTCACCCCGCTGCTGCCGCACTACGTGCGCGACGCCGGGCTGACCAAGGCAGGCGCCGGGATCCTGGTGGCCGCCTACCCCATCGGCACGCTCGTGGGCTCCCTGCCGGGCGGGCTGCTCGCCTCCCGGCTCGGCAACCGGCTGGTCGTGCTGCTGGGGCTGGCCCTGATGAGCGGGGCGACGCTGGTGTTCGGCTTCGCGTCCGCCCCGCTCGTGCTGGACTCGGCCCGGTTCGTGCAGGGGCTGGCCGGCGCCTGCACCTGGGCCGCCGGGCTGGGCTGGCTGGCGACGGCCGCCCCGGACGAACGCCGCGGTGAACTGCTCGGCTTCGCCCTCGGCGCGGCCGTCGTCGGGGCGCTCTTCGGCCCGCTGGTCGGGACCGTGGCCACCAAGGTGGGGACCGGGCCCGCTTTCGCCGGCGCCGCCGTGGCCGGCGCGGCCCTGATGGTGGTGGCCTTCTTCGTGCCGCGGCCGCACCGGGCGGAGCCGCAGGGGCTGCGGGCGGCCTGGCCGGCGCTGCGCGACCGCAGGGTCAGCGTGGGCCTGTGGCTTACCCTGCTCGCGGGGCTGGCCTTCGGGGTCGTGGATGTGCTCGCGCCGCTGCGGCTGAGCCAGCTCGGGGCCACCGCCACCGTCATCGGCGGGACCTTCCTGGCCGCCGCGGCCATCGAGTCAGGCCTCGCGCCGCTCGCCGGCCGGCTGTCGGACCGCCGCGGCCCGCTGCTGCCCGTCCAGTTCTCGCTGACCATGGCGGTGGCGGTGAGCCTGCTGGCACCGCTGCTCACGCCCGCTGCCCTGCTCGCCGCGCTGCTGATCGCAGGGCTGCCCGCGTACGGGACGCTCTTCACGCCAGCGTCGGCCCTGCTCAGCGCCGGCGCACACAGCCTCGGGCTCAACCAGGGCCTCGCGTTCGGGCTGGGCAACCTGGCCTGGGCGAGCGGGCAGGCCATCGGCGCGGCAGCGAGCGGGTCGCTGGCGCAGCTGACATCGGACCTGGTGCCGTACTCGCTGCTGGCCGGTGCGTGCCTGGCGACGCTGATCGTGCTCCGGCTCCGGCGCGAAGCGGTAACCGCCGGGATCGAAGGCAGGGCGGACGCCCGCACACCCGGCTGACCAGCCGGCCGGGCCGGGTGCTGTTAAAGTTCCCGGCCCGGCCGGCTGGTCTCAGCCGGTGAAGTACCAGTATTCCGGCGTGAGGTATGCCTGGGTCATGTTGCCGAACGAGGCCGGCGTGCCGGACAGGCCCTTCTTCCAGACCACGATGAAGTCCGCGTTCGGCTGGAACAGGCCCGGCTGGTCCGTGGTCAGGAACGACGCCTCGGCCTTCACCGCCGCGGGGTCGCCGCTGGTCACCGACGCGTTGATCAGCTTGTCGGCGGTCGGGTTGCTGTAGGTGCCCTCGTTCAGGGAGCCGGACCCGTTGAAGATCCCCAGCGTGGTCGGGTAGGTGGAGTCGGTGAAGCCGCCGAAGTCCTCCATCGCCCACTTGTTGATGTACGGCTTGCCGGTCGGCACCGGGTTGTCGTAGTAGGTGACGATGTAGTTGAAGTTGCTGCTCTTCAGGTCGATCGTGATGCCCGCCTTGGCCGCCTGCGAGGCCAGGTCGGTGACCATCTCCCCGATCGTCGCGGGCGCGCTGGAGTAGATGAGGTTGAAGGCCAGCTTGGTGCCGGCCGGGATGCCGGCGCCGCACTCGCCCGGGCCGCTGCCCGCCTTCGCGCACACGTCGGTGCCGCCGGGGTGCACCGTCCAGCCGTGGTTCTTGAGCAAGGTGATGGCGGCGGAGACGCTGAACGGGTACGGGTCGGTGACCGCGTTCGCCGGCGTGAACGGGGTCTTGGGCACCGACGGCACCGGCCCGTAGGCCTGGCCGCCCGCGCCGCCGAAGAACGCCTTGATGTAGCCCGCCTCATTTTCCAGGTGCGCGAACGCCTGGCGGAAGTACAGCTGGCCGATGATCGAGTTGAAGTTCCCGGTCTTGTCGAGGAAGTTGTAGGTCACGTAGTTGAACCCGTAGGTCGGGTAGCCGAACACGTTGTAGCTGGACTCGACGATGTTCGCCTGCTTGAGGTCGATCGACGGCAGGTAGCCCACGTCGATGCTGCCCGCCCGCACCGCGTCGAACTCGGCGGTGTCAGAGGTGTAGGGGACCGCCTGCAGGACGGACATCTTCTTGGCGTGCGGGCCGCTGTAGGCGGCGTTCGGCGTCATCGTGAACGCGCCGCTGCTGCTGTTGAACGCGGTCAGCTTGTAGGGCCCGTTCACGGTCTGCCACAGCGGGTTGCTGGCGTATGTGGACACCGACTTCGACGCCCCGGCCAGGTAGTCGAAGATCTTCTTCGCGTTGGCCGGGACCGTGAAGTCCAGGGTGGGCCCGCTGGCCGACGCCTTGGCCCACACGGCCGAGGGCATCGGCACGACCGCGGACAGCTCGTCTTCCCAGAACCACTGCGGGTTGACCGTCTTGTTCAAGTTGATGACCAGAGTGCTGGCGTTCGGCGCCGTGACGCTCGTTATCTGGTCCGGGATGCCCAGGCCCGGGGTGTAGGGGCCCCAGTTGGCCGGGCTCTCCTTGAGGGCGGCCCTGACCTCGTCGAACCAGAACAGGACGTCCCGCGAGGTGACCGGCTGGCCGTTGGACCACTTGTAGGTGCTCTTCATGGGGATGGTGACGGTCTTGTCGCCGTTGGACCACCTCGGCGGGCTGGCCAGGCTCATGGCCGGCGTCTCGGTGGGCGCGACCCCGTTGCTGTACCAGTACAGCGGCCGCCACATCAGCTGCTCGAACTGGGTGGTGTCGTTCACGTTGAAGGCGGCCGCGCTGACCAGGGGCAGGATCCAGGTCGGCGCGGTCCCGGGCGCCTCGGCCCAGGTCACCGTGCCGGGGTGCTGCGGGCCAGCGGCGGCGGGGGGGATCTTGCCGAACCCGCCGGCGAAGTTGTTCTGCGGCGGCGGGGTGGCCGCGGTGCCGCCGCAGGCGGCCACCGCGGCCGCGGCCACCATGGCCAGCGCGGCGATCTTCATGCCGGGACGAGCGATTCGCATCATCGGTCAGCTTCCTCTCCTGCTGGCAGTGCGGCTGCCGACCGGCGCGCCGACCGCTTGTCCCGCTCCGCCTGGATTGGCCGAGCGTAAGCGCGCCCCGGCAGCAGCCCGGGGCCGAAATGATCACAAATTGCTATCGGCGGCCCAGACGGGGCCAGGCAGCCAGGAACCACCCTCATCCGCTGGCCCCCGTCGCCGGCGCAGCTGAGGCCTCCGTGGCTGGCGCGTAGGCCTGCAACGGGAAGTGACAGGCCGCCACATGACCGGGCCCGAACGAGCGGAGCTGCGGTTCCTCCTGCGCGCACACGTCCTGGGCGAACGGGCACCTGGTGCGGAACCGGCAGCCCGACGGCGGGTTGATCGGGCTCGGCAGCTCGCCGGTGATCCCGGCGCCCTTGCGCGCCCGGGCCACGTCCGGCTCGGGGACCAGGATGGCCGCTGTCAGGCCGGCCGTGTACGGGTGCGCGGGACGGGCGTAGATGTCCTCACCCGAGCCCATCTCGACGAGCTTGCCCAGGTACATGACGCCGATCCGGTCGGCCATGTACTTGACCACCGCCAGGTCGTGCGAGATCACGATGTAGGTCAGGCCGTGATCGGCCTGCAGCCGTTTCATCAGGTTGAGCACCTGCGCCCGGATCGACACGTCCAGCGCGCTGACCGGCTCGTCGGCCACGATGACCCGCGGGTTCAGGGTGAGCGCGCGGGCGAGCCCGATGCGCTGGCGCTGCCCGCCGGAGAACTCGTGCGGGTACCGCTCGACCGAGTTGCGCGGCAGGCCGACCTCGTCCAGCAGCTCGTACACCCGCTGCTGCTGCTCGCGGCGGCTGCCGGCGCCCTGGATCGCCAGCGGCTCGCGGACGATGGCGCCCACCCGCATCCGCGGGTCCAGCGAGGAGTAGGGGTCCTGGAAGATCAGCTGCAGGTCGCGGCGGCGGCGCCGGAGCTCACCCCCGGACAGCGCGGAGATGTTCCGGCCGCTGAGCATGACCGCCCCCGAGTCGGGGCGCTCCAGCGCGACGATCACCCGCCCGATGGTCGTCTTGCCGCAGCCTGACTCGCCCACCAGGCCGAACGTCTCCCCGGCGCTGACCGTGAACGACACTGACGAGACAGCTTTCACGCTGCCCACTGTGCGCTGCAGGATCGCGCCGGAGGTGACATGGAACTCCTTGACCACGCCGGCCACCTCCAGCAGCGGCCCGGAGCCGTCCGGCTGCTCACCGGGCGCGGGCCCCGGGCCGGTCACCAGGAGCTGGCCCGGCGCGGCCGGCGGAGGGGCGGCGGCCGCCTCCTGCGGCCCGGGCGCATCGGCCCGGGCGGCGGGCCCGCTGACCGGATGCCAGCACGCGAACAGGTGCCCGCCGCCGCCGGCCAGCGGCGGCTCGTCGGTGCGGCACTTGCCGGTGGCCCGGCTGCACCGGGGGGCGAAGCGGCAGCCCGGCGGCGGGTCCGACAGGTCGGGCGGCAGCCCGGGGATGTTCAGCAGCCGCTGCCTGCTGTCCTGGTCAAGCCGCGGGATGGAGCCGAGCAGCGCCTGGGTGTACGGATGGCGCATCTGGCCGAACAGGGTCGGCGTGTCCGCCATCTCGACCAGCCGTCCCGCGTACATCACCTCCACCGAGTCCGCGTGGCCGGCGATCACGCCCATGTCGTGGGTGATGAGCAGCATCGCCATGCCGAGCCGCGCCCGGATGTCGTCGAGCAGCGCCAGGATCTGCGCCTGGATGGTGACGTCCAGCGCCGTGGTCGGCTCGTCGGCGATCAGCAGTTTCGGGTCGCAGGCCAGCGCCATCGCGATCATCACCCGCTGCCGCAGGCCGCCGGACAGCTGATGCGGGTAGTCGCCGAGCCGCTCGGCCGGCCGGGGCAGGCCGACCAGCGCCAGCACCTCGGCCGCGCGCTCCATCGCCTCCCGGTGCCCCGCGCCGCGGTGCAGCCGGACCGGCTCGGCGACCTGGTACCCGATCGTCTTGGTGGGATCGAGGGACGTCAGCGGATCCTGGAAGATCATCGCGATGTCGTTGCCGCGGATCGTGCGCAGCTCGGCGTCGGGCAGCCCGACCAGCTCCCGGCCCTCCAGCTGGATCGACCCGCCGGTGATCGAGCCCCCTGGCGGGAGCAAGCCCATGATCGACAGCCCGGTCATCGACTTGCCGCAGCCGGACTCACCGACCAGCCCCAGCGCTTCCCCTGGCTCGATGCGCAGGTCCACGTTGCCGACGGCCTGCACCACCGACCTGGTCAGCTGGATCTGGGTGGAGAGGTCTGTCACCTCCAGGATCGGGGTGGTCATCGGCGGCGCAGCCGCACGTCGAGGGAGTCGCGCAAGGCGTCGCCGATGAGGTTGCAGGCCATCACCGTGGCGATGATGGCGATGCCCACCGGGTAGATCAGCCACCAGTACCCGTCCAGCAGGTACTGGGTGCCGTTGGAGAGCAGGTCACCCCAGTCGTAGTTGGGGAAGTGCAGCCCGAAGCCGAGGAACCCCAGGTAGGCGACGGCCAGGATGGCATCGGCGATGTTGAAGGTCACGTTGACGATGATCACGCTGAACGCGTTCGGGAGCAGGTGCCGGTTGATGAGCCGCCACCGGCTGGACCCGGCGGTGCGCGCCGCCGCGACGAAGTCCCGCGTCTTCAGCGTGAGCACCTCGCCACGGACCAGCCGGGCCGGGACCAGCCAGGTGAAGATGCCGATGAGAAGGCTCAGCGACAGCACCGACGCCCCGTACCTGACGGCCACGATCAGCACCACGAACAGGAACGGGATCGAGAGCAGGACATCCACGATCCGCATCAGCGCCCCGTCGAGCAGCCCGCCGACCAGGCCGGAGATGGCTCCCCAGAGCGCGCCGACGACGATCGCGAAGATCGCCGAGAGGAAGCCGATCTCCAGCGAGGCCTGGCCGCCCTTCATGATCTCGCCCAGGACGTCGATGCCCTCGTTGTCGGTCCCGAGCGGGTGGCCCGCCCCGGGCGGTGAGCTGGCGATGCTCAGGTTGGTGCTCAGCAGGTTGACGTGATACACCAGCGGCCCGGCGAAGCAGAACAGGATGAAGAACACCATGAGGGCGACGCCGATGACGGCCAGCCGGTTCCGGGAGAACTCGCGCAGTGCCAGCCGCCAGCCGCTCTGGACCGGCCCGATCTCCCCGCCCGCGGGCGCGCGGGCGAGGTCGAGCGGCGGGAGCGCGGGGGCTGGGCTGGCCACCGGGGGCCTCCTTCGGCGGTTCGTGATCGGCTTAGCGGCTCGGTGTGGCCAGCCGGATGCGGGGGTCGGCGACGGTCAGGGCGATGTCAGCGAGCAGGTTGCCAAGGACGGTCAGCACGGCGCCGACCAGCGTGTAGGCGAGGAGCACCGGGTAGTCCTCGTTCTGCAGGCTGTTGTAGAACAAAAGGCCGAGGCCGTTGTAGTTGAAGACGGTCTCGGCGATCAGGTTGCCAGCCAGCAGTGCGGGGATCGACAGGCCGACCAGGGTGATCATCGGCAGGCAGGCGTTGCGCAGCAGGTGGCGGTAGAGCACCAGCCTCTCCGGCAGGCCCTTGGCGCGGGCCGCCTTGATGTAGTCCTGGGCCAGGGTGTCCATCGCCGAGGAGCGCATGTACCGGGAGAAGCCGGCCACGATCAGCAGGGTCAGGCAGATGATCGGCAGCGTCATGCTGCGCCAGTCGCCCATCACGGCGAACAGCGAGGCGGACTGGCTCGCCTCGTAGCTGAAGGCGTGGACCGTGAGTGCGAAGACCTGGATCGCGATCAGGTAGAGCAGGAAGTCCGGCATCGCGTAGGCGGTGAACGCCAGGCTGGTGGCCACGTTGTCGCCCCAGCTGTTGCGCTTGACCGCCTGGTAGATGCCGAGCGGGACCGCGATCAGGATCGACAGCAGCAGCGAGATCCCGGACAGGTAGGCGCTGCGTGCCCAGCGCTCGCCGAACAGCGCCACGACGCTCTGGTTCAGCTTGAAGGAATAGCCGAGGTTGCCGTGCAGGACCTGGCCCACATAGTGCCAGTACTGGCTGAGCACCGAGCCAGCGAACCCGTTCTCCTTGTTCCACGCCGCGATCGCCGGCAGCGACGCCCGGGGCCCGAGGACGACCCGGGCGGGGGAGGGGTAGACCGCGTGCAGCAGCATGAACGTGAAGATCGAGATGCCGATGACGACCACGATGGACGTCCCGAACCGGCGGACCAG
>DATKRG010000191.1:0-47436 GCA_035532275.1 Streptosporangiaceae bacterium
GCCAGCTCGCCGGGCGTGGCGTCGGGGTCCTGAGTCGCTGGCGGAGATGGCGCAGGTCTCCACCAAGACGGTGGAACGGTGGCTGCGGAATGAGGCCGTCCCCTACCCGCGCACCCGCTACCGGGTCGCGGCGATCTTGCAGGAAGACGAGAGTTACCTGTGGCCGGGCGCGGTTGGATCGTGCCTTGCTGGCGGGCGCGGAACTGGTCGCGAGCTACCCACGCCGCACCGACGTGCCGGGCCATCTCTGGACGGAGCTGCTGCGGCAGGCACAGCGGACCGTGGACGTGCTGGCGTTCGCGGGCCTGTTCCTGACCGAGGAGCACCCGGACTGGACGCCGCTGCTGGTGTCGCGGGCCGAGGCCGGCGTGCGGGTGCGGCTGCTGCTGGGCGACCCGGACGGGGCGAGCCTGGCAGCTAGGGACACCGAGTACCGGATCGGCGGCGGGGTGGCTGGCCGGGTCCGCGCGGTGCTGGCCTATTACCGGCCGCTGGCGGGGATCGCGGAGATCAGGTTGCATGACACGCCGCTGTATAGCTCGATCTACCGGTTCGACGACGACATGATCGTGAACACCCACGTGTACGGCATCCTCGCCGCATACATACCCACGATGCATCTGCGCCGGTCTGACGGCGCCTACTTCGGCACCTACCTGGAGTCGTTCGAGCGGGTGTGGGCCTCGGCGCGGCCCGCTGGGGAGGGCGGCCCGGAAAGCAATGCGGCGTGAGCGCGGACAAGCGGCGGCCCCGCCGGGTGGACTACTGGCACGACCCGGCCGCGCCCGAGCCGACCAGCCGCAAGCCATCGGCGAGTGTGATCGTCCGCAACAGTGCCGGTGACCTGCTGCTGCTGCGCCGCTCCGACTCTGGCCGGTGGACGATCCCCACCGGCGGGCTGAAGAAGAACGAGACCCTGACCCAGTGCGCGGTGCGGGAATGCCGCGAGGAAACCGGGCTGGACATCGAGATCACCGCCCTGGTCGGCGTGTTCAGCGACCCAGCGCATGTGATCGCCTACGCCGGCGGCGAGGTACGCCAGCCAGTGAATACCTGCTTCTTCGGGCGGGTCATCGGCGGGAACCTGTCCACCAGCGACGAGGCGTCTGAGGTTGCCTGGGTGCCACCCGCCCAGCTTGATGACTACGACATCCACTCAGCGATCCTGCGGCGCATCGTCCACGGCCTCGAACCTGGCAGCACCCCCCACGTGGACTGACGCGTCGAAGCGCGCAAAGAGTTCACGCCGAACCGCACGAGCGAAGCGTGCGCCTGCCCACGCCGGTTGCATGGTCATGGTGACTGCTGGCGTTAGGGATGGCCACGGTTCAACCCGTCTGGAAGACACGAACGCTGTCCGGCGGCAGATTGACCTGTACCGGACTCCCGGCCGTGAGCCGGAGGCGGCCGATTTCCCGGTGCAGCACCAGTGCCGCGATGGGCGGGTCACTGCCCAGAATGATACGGGCAAGTGGCCGCGTCGGCAGAATCCGTTCGACGTGAGCAGTGAGGCTAGCGCCAGCCGGCGTAGCGGCTGCCGCCGGGCTGAGCTGGACGTCTTCGGGCCGGTAGAACGCCTGCACGTGGCCGTGCAAGCCTGCGGCTGCTGCGTCGCCGAACACGAGCTGCCCGATGCGGGCCGTGCCGTTGGCCGCGGTGCCGTGTCCGAGTTCTGACCAGCCGAGCAGGCGGGCCGCGTCAGGGCCGGCCGGTTCGGCGGCGACTTTGGCGGCTGGCCCGGTCTGGCGCAGCTGCCCGCCGACGATGACGGCCAGGTCGTCGCCGATGCTCATTGCTTCGTCCCGGTCGTGGGTGACGTGCGCGGCCGGGATCTCCAGCTGGGTGAGGAGCTGCTGCAGCAGGGTGCGCATGTCTTCGCGGGTCGGCTGGTCCAGCGCAGAGAGCGGCTCGTCGAGAAGCAGGAGGCCAGGCTGGATCGCCAGCGCGCGGGCCAGGGCTACCCGCTGGCGTTCACCGCCGCTGAGCGAGCGCGGTGAACGGTCAGCGAGGTGCTCGATGCCGAGCTGCCGCAGCAGCTCGCCAGAGCCGTCCCGGGCCGCCACCCGGGTAGCTCGGGGCCCGAACCTGATGTTGTCCTGCACGCTCAGGTGGGGAAAGAGCGCCGCGTCCTGGAAGACCAGGCCGATGCGCCGCCGCTCGGGCGCGAGGCCGGAGATGTCGGTGCCGGCGAGGCTGATACGCCCGGATTGCTGAGGGCGGAGCCCGGCGATGGTCTCCAGCAGCATCGTCTTCCCGGCACCGGATGGCCCGAGCACGACCAGCACCCGGTCGGGCGGGATTTCGAGGCTGACCGGGCCAAGCGTGAAAGAACCGGCCTGGGTTGTCAGCTCGCTGACACTGAGCCCACGGTCAGCGGTAGGCACGATCCACCCGGGCGAGCAGCCGGCCCGAGGCCAGGGTCCGCAGGACCAGGAACGTGGCCAGCGTGACGATCAGCAGCACCACGGCGGCAGACGCTGACTGGGTGAGACCGGACTGCAGGAACAGGTTGTAAATCTCGACCGGAGCAGTGGCCGGGTAATAGGCCAGGATCACCACGGCGCCAAACTCGCTGATCGAACGCGCGTACACCAGCACCGCTCCGGTCAGCACCCCGCGCAACCCCAGCGGCAGCGTGACCCGCCGGAAGGCGTGCCACGGGGTGGCGCCCAGGCTCCGGGCCGCACGCTCCAGCCGGGGATCGATGGCCTCGAACGCGACCCGGGCGCTGTTGACAGCGAACGGCGCACTGACGAACAGCATCGCGGCCACGATCCCCCACTGGGAACCGTAGAACGAAACCCCCAGATGGGTCGCCGGGCCGCCCACCCATCCCGTCCTGCCGAGCAGGAACAGCAGCGCGATCCCGGCCACCGTGTGCGGGATGACCAGCGGCAGATCGACGACGGACTGGATCACGCCACGGCCCCGGAAGCTGCCGCGGGCCAGGATGTAGGCGAGCGGCACCCCGAACAGCGTCGCGATCCCGGCCGTCATCGCGGCCGCCTGCAGGCTCAGCAGCGTCGCGTCCCTGATCGCCGCCGTGTCAGCGGCGTGCCGCAAGCTCGCCACCGACGAGGTCGTCACCAGCCGGACGATCGGCAGCACGATGAACGCCAGCAGCAGGCCGCCCAGCAGCCAGGTGACCACCCCGAACCAGCCCACAGGCCAGCCGCGGCCGGACGTTCCGGTCAACGTCTCATCCGCCGGATGAAGGCCATGCGGTGGTGAGCGCCCGCAGCGTTGCGGGGATCTTGGTCTGGTCGCTGGCCAGCGCGGGTGAGATGACAACGAACCCGTTGCTGCGCATGATCGCTTGGCCCTGCGGGCCGAGCACGAAGCGGATGAACTGCTGGCCCAGCGCGGCGTTGGGCGCGCTGGTGGGGATGGTCAGCCCGTAGATGATCGGCTTGGCGGTCAGCGCACCCAGCGAGCCGGCCTGGATGGTGACCTTGCCGTAGCCGGCGGCCATGGCCGGATCGGACAGGTTGATCTGCGAGGGGAGCGCGATGTATTTCAGGTGCTGCTCTTGCGCGGTGGACTTGTAGATGGCCAGGTAGTCGATCTGGCCGGACTGCACGGCGGCGATCAGCGAGGTCTCGGTCTCGGCGACGCTGGAGTCCGGGGAGTTCCTCAGCACCGAGGCGGACAGTTTCGGGTCGTGGTAGTAGCCGTTGGCCAGCTGGAGCATCTGCAGGGTCTGGTAACCCGACGGGTCCGCAGCTGGGTTGGACCGGCCGATGTGCACGCCGGGCTGGGCCAGCACCTTGTACCAGTTGGCCGCGGTGAGCTGGCCGGCGCCCTTGCTGTGGCTGGTGTAAGCGAAGGTGATCTGGTTGGAGACAAAACCCACGTACCAGGTCGCGGAGGCAGTGAACATCAGCTTGGGAATCAGCGAGTAGTCCGCCACGCCGAGGACGTCGGCGGGCTGGTGCAGCTGGGTGATGCTCTTGACCATGTCACCGCTCGCGCCGAACTGCGCATGCTCAGTCACGCCAGGATTCGCCTTCTTGAACGCCGCCAGCTCCGCCGTGAACGGAGCCGACAGCGTGCCGGCGCCAAACACGATCAGCGTGCCGTGCGCCCCAGACGCACCCGGGCTCGCGGCGCCCTGGGAGCTGCTTGCGCTGCTACCGCAGGCGGCGGCCATGGTCACGACCAGGCATGCGCCGGCGGCCAGCCCGGCCCTGCGCAGTTTGCGCGTCACATCTGCCTCCTTCTGTACCACTACAGAACGTGGCAGAGCCTAACAGCAGGGCCCGCTCGTCGGGGAGTGTCGCGCCGCCGCGCGGCTCACATTGCGCTGCTGTGGCCTGGCTGCGCCGGTAGAGTCCGGGTCATGGCCAGGTATCTGCAGGTCAGCAGTGAGATCGCTAGCGAGGTCGAATCCGGGAAGCTTGGTCCAGGGGACGAGCTACCGAGCATCCGCGACGCCGCGGCCCGGTACCGGACAACGGGCTCCACCATCGGCCGCGCCTACCGCCACCTGGCCGACGCAGGGGTGATCGAGGTCGCGGACCGCCGCCGGTCCCGGGTCGCGGCCGCCGGCGCATCCGCGGCCGGGCGGCTGCTTGGCGGCCATCCGGCGCTGCGGCTCGCGGGCAGCGATGACCCCGGCCTGGACATCGTGCTGCGCCAGGCCGGAAGCTCGGTCGTCACCGTCGGGGCGCGCGGCAGCTTCCATGGCCTCACCGGGATCTGGCGGGGCACCGCCGACGCGGCAGCCATCCATCTGCGTCATCGCTCCGGCGGCCACAACAGCGCGTTCGCCCGGGCGCTGCTGCGTGGCCGGCGCCCGGCGATCATTCACCTGTGGCGCCGGGAGCAGGGCCTGCTCACACCGCCAGGCAATCCCGATCACATCAGCGACCCCGGTGACCTGCGCGCCCTCCGGATCGCCCGGCGCCAGTACGGCGCCGGGACCCGCGTGCTGCTGGACCGGCTGCTGACCGAAGCGGGAGTCGCACCCGCCTCGGTGAGCGGCCCCGAGGCGGCATCCCACCTGGAGGTGGCCATGTCGGTCGCCTCCGGCCAGGCCGACGCCGGGCTCGGTGTACGTGCCGCCGCCTCAGCCCTCGACCTCGGCTTCGTCCCGGTCATCTGGGAGGACTTCGACATCGTGCTCAGCGGCGACGCCTTGCCAGCAGCCGAGCCGCTGATCTGCGCCCTGCGTGACCCGGACGTGCGGTCATCGATCCATTCGCTGGACGGCTACGACCTCTCCCGGGCTGGCTCGGTGGACATGCTGGCCTGATCACCGTTCCAGGTCAGCGTGCTGGACCGGCCGGTCAGGACGAGGTGATGGTGAAGCTGTTGCCGCCGGTGAGCGATGACACCGTGCCGTCCACCGTGCCGCCGGAGGTCACCGACTCCCAGACCAGCGGGTTGACGGTCGACAGGTTCTTCTTGTTCACCGTGCAGTTGGCGAAGGTGACCGTCGAGTACGTGGGCGGGCTGGAGTTGGGCAGGGTGAGGGCATAGTCCCCGCCGGTCGGCTTGCCACCGCCGGCCGAGATCGAGACTGTCTTGCCGCTCGGGTAGGTGATCGTCGCGGTCGCCGTGGTGGCGCTGACCGACGCCTTGACCTTGATGACCTCGCCCGGCGTGATGCTCCGGCTCAGGTCCCTGGCGTTGAAGCCGGCCACGATCTCGGCGCTGCCCGGCCCCTGGGACCCGCCGCTGCACTTGAGCAGGATCGACACGATCGCGCTCTCCAGCGCACCGCCGCGGCTGAAACCGGCCCCGATCTGCAGGCCGTAGCCGTGGCTGCCGCTGCCGCAGGTCGAGCCGGGCACCGTGACACTGCCGCGGACGGTCAGGCTGGCCGTCTTGCTCACCTTGAAGTGGTAGCCGGCGAGCCCTTTCACCTTGGTCACCGCGGCGAAAGTGTCGGCGCCCGCAGCCGCCGGGGCGAGCCCGGACGCCGCCATGAACCCGATCGTGGTGAGGACAACCGCTAGCTGCCGTCGCATCCCTAGCCCTTTGCCTGCCAGACCGCAGGGCGGGGTCCTGTGGTCGCCGGGTACATCGGGCATTCAGCCCGGGCGGGATCGTATGGGGTACGGCACGGTGCCGTCAATGCCCACGAAACGCCTCTTCCAGCCACCAGGAGCCGCTGCCGGCAGTGACCTTGGCGTCCACGACGAGCGGTTGCTCCCGTGGGCCCGCCAGCCAATCCCGCACGGGTCCCAGATCCTGCGGGCCGCGTACGGTTACCCCCGCGCAACCGAAGCCACGGCCGATGGCGGCGATGTCGGCAGGCTGGAACCGGACAGTGTCCAGCGGATGCCCGTCCGGCCCGAAATGGTGTACTTCAGCCCCGTAGGCCTCATCGTCGTAGACGATGATCACCATCGGGAGCCCGAGCCGCACCACCGTCTCCAGTTCACTGATACCCATGAGGGCACCGCCGTCACCCAGGGCGGCGACCGGCAGCCGGTGCGGCTGGGCCAGGGCGGCCCCGATCGCCGATGCCAGGCCGAGCCCGACCGCCTGGTAGGCCTGCGTGAAGCAGAACGCGGTGGCGTCCGGGACAGCCAGGAACATGCTCGGGTAGCCCATGAAGTTCCCGGAGTCCACCGCGACCATCCGCTCGGCGGGAAGCAGGTCGTCCAGCGCGATGCTGAGTGTGCGCGGGTCGATCCGGCCTTCGCCGTCGCCGGTTCCCTCGTCCTGGTAGGGGACGTCACGCCAGCGCCCCTCGCGGCCGATGCGCGCCCGCAGCTGCGGGGTCCGGTAGCCAGCACCGGTACGCCCGTCCAGGTGTGCCAGCACCGCCTGGCAGGTCAGCGCGGCGTCGCCGACGGCCGCCAGGTCGACCGGCCGGTGCGCGCCGATGGCCGCCACGTCGTCGTCCACCTGCGCCACGGTGGTGCCCGGCCCGATCAGCCTGCCGTGCCGCATCGTCCACATGTTGAGCGAGCAGCCCCAGCCGACGATCAGGTCGGCCGCGCCGATCAGCTCGGCGGCGAGCGGGGTGGCGAAACCGCCGCTCACATCCAGGTCCCAGGGGTTCCCCCGGAACAGGCCCTTGGCCGCGGCGGAGGTGGCCAGCAGCGCCCCGCAGGCGCCCGCGAGCCGCTCCAGCCCGGCCTTCGCGCCAGCCGCCCTGGCCCCCCGCCCGGCGACCAGCACCGGCCGCTGGGCAGCCATCAGGGCGCTGCCCAGGTCGGCCACGGCAGCCGCGGCGGGCGGGCAGCCGTGCAGGGCCGGCAGCGGCGGGAGGGCCGGCGGGCCGCACTGCGCCGCCTGCACGTCCAGCGGCATCGCGAGCACGACCGTCCGGCGCTCCGCCTGGGCGGTCCGGTAGGCGCGGGCCACGTCGGCGGCGGCCGAGCCGGGGGAGTGCAGCCGGTCCGCGAGCGCACCCACGGACGCGGCGAGGGCGGCCACGTCGATCCGGAAGTTGGACCGCACCGCCGCCCCGGCCACGTCCGCCGCGAGCACCAGCAGCGGGGTGCGGCTCTTGGCTGCCTCGGTGATGCCGGTGAGCGCGTTGGTCAGGCCCGGCCCCTGGTGGACCGACAGCAGCCCGACCTGGCCGGTGGCCCGCGCCCAGCCGTCGGCCATGCAGGCCGCGCCGCCCTCGTGCCGGGCCGCGACGAACCGGGCCCCGCCCGCGATCAGGGCGTTGGTCACGTGGAAGTTGCCGCTGCCGACCACGCCGAACACCGTGGTGGCACCCAGGCCGGTCAGCACCGACCCGACTGCCTCGCTGACCAGCATCAAGCCGGCCCGCTCAGGCCCGTTCCACCAGCGCGAGCGCCCGGCACGGGCTGCCCGAGCCGCCGGTGATCGGCAGCGGCATCACCAGGAGCACCACGCCCTGCGGGGGCAGCAGCGCCAGGTTCTGCAGCTGGGTGAGCCCGTATTTGCCCGCCCCCAGCAGCGCCGCGTGGCAGGGGAACGGCGGGTCGAACGAGTGCGCCGTGCCGGCGTCGGTGCCGACGGTCTCCACCCCGAACCCGGTCACCGGTGCCTCCTCCGCGAGCCACCGCGCGCACTCAACCGACACCCCGGGCGTGTGCGGGCCGGTCTCGCTGGCGTTGAGGAACCGCTCCTGGTCCGCCGAACGCGCGTCCCACCCGGTCCGGTACAGCAGCCAGCCGCCGTCGGGCAGCGGGCCGTGCTCGCTCTCCCAGCCCTTGATGTGGTCCACCTCCAGCAGGAAGTCGGGGTTGCCGGCGGCCTGCGCGCTGAAGTCGAGCACCGCTGCGGGCGCGATCAGCCGGGGCAGGGGCACCTGCGACACATCCTCGCCGTCGCGGCCGGTCACCCAGTGCACCGGGGCGTCGAAGTGGGTGCCGGTGTGCTCGCCGGTGGTGATGTCGTTCCAGTACCAGGCGGGGCCGCGCTCGTCATACCGGCTGACCTCATGCAGGGCGAAAGAAACCGTATTGCCGAACGGCTCCGGGAGCCTGATCACCGGGGTCGCCGCCGACAACGGCGCGGTGAGATCGACGACGTCTACCGAGGCGCTGCGGATGGCATCGGTGAGCGCACTGAGCACGGACAATGTGGGCTCCTGTCCCGGTCGGTGGCCGCATGGCCGGATGCGGCGGGGGAGTGGCACTGGCCCTGCCGTTGTATCACCGCTGTCCTGCTAGCGGGCGCCGGCACGTCGGACGTGGTCGGCGGCCTGGTCGGTCCTGGCTCGGTCAGAGCCCGGCGACCGCGGGGATGACCTTGCTGCCGATGACCTCCAGCGGGGTCACGTCCCAGACGTTGCCCACCGCGCCGATCGCGGCCTGGAAGCCCATCTCGGCGAGCTTGCCGAGCTGGTCGACGACCTCGGCCGCCTTCTCGCCCTTGGGGCCGACATCGAAGATGAAGTAGCAGGTCTTGGTGATGTCGTCGTAGTCGCGGCCCTCCGCGTCGCAGTGGGCGCGCAGCACGTCGAGCTTGCGGGCCAGGTCCGGGCCGGGGAACAGGTTGCACGCCTGGGCGTACTTGGCCACGAAACGCAGCGTCTTGCGCTCACCCGAGCCGCCGATGAGGATCGGCGGGTGCGGCGAGGACAGCGCCTTCGGGTAGTTGAGCGGCCGCTCCAGCTGGTAGTGCTCGCCGTGGTACGGGCTCTCGTCGCCGCTCCACATCTGCAGGCAGATCTGCAGGGTCTCCTCGAGCCGCTCGAACCGCTCGGCGACCGGCGGGAACGGGATGCCCAGGCCCCGCGACTCCTCCTCGTTCCAGGCCGCACCGATGCCCAGCCAGGCCCGGCCGCCGGACAGGACGTCCAGCGTGGTCACGATCTTCGCGAGGATGCCGGGGTGCCGGTAGACGGTGCCGGTCACCACGGTCATGAGCTTGGCCCGCGAGGTCAGGCCCGCCAGGTAGCCGAGCGTGGTGTAGGCCTCCAGCATCTCCTGCTCGGGCGGGCCGATCACGCCGATCTGGAAGAAGTGATCCATCACCGCGATGAACTCGAACCCGGCGTCGTCCGCGGTGCGGGCCACCGTCGCCAGGTCCGCGCCGAGCCTGGCCGGGCCGCCCGGGCTGGTGAAGTCAGGGATCTGAACGCCGATCTTCACGCCACCACCTCCACCGCTGAGGCTTTCATACCTGCCGGGCCGATGGTGCTCCCGAAACCGGCCGATCGGCCGGTTTCGCTGTGGGCGATCCGGCCCCGGCCGGTCACCGCGCCCGGTCACGCACAATGGATGGATGAGCGTACCCGTGCCGAAGGCCCGGACGCTGGTGACCGATGACGGCGTGCCGATCGACGCCGCGCACCTGCCCGGTGACCGTGAGCTGGCGGTTGTGATGGCGCACGGCTTCACGCTGTCCTGGCAGCGCCCCGCCGTGTGGCGGGTGGCCACCCAGCTGAACCGGTCGGCGGGCGTGGTCACGTTCGACTTCCGCGGGCACGGCCGGTCCGGCGGGCTTTCCACCATGGGCGACCGCGAGATCCGCGACCTGGCCGTGGCGGTGGGCTACGCGCGGGAGCTGGGCTACCGGCGGGTCGCGGCGGTCGGGTTCTCGATGGGCGCCTCGATCGTGGTCCGGTACGCGGGCCTGGTCGGCGGGCTGGACGCGGCCGTCTCGGTGAGCGGGCCGGGCCGCTGGTACTACCGAGGCACGCTGCCGATGCGCCGGGTCCACTGGGCGGTGGAGCGCCGCCCGGGCCGCCTGGTCACCCGGACCTGGCTGAAGACCCGTGTCAGCCCCGTCCGGTGGGACCCGGTGCCGGTCTCCCCGGCCGAGGCGGCGCCCAAGATCGCGCCGACCCCGTTCCTGATCGTGCACGGTGACCAGGACCTGTACTTCCCGCTGGACCACGCCCATCAGCTGTACGACGCGGCCTGCGAGCCGAAGGAGCTGTGGGTCATCCCCGGGTTCGGCCATGCCGAGTCCGGCGCGAGCAACGCCCTGGTGAACCGGATCGGTCACTGGGTCCGGGACGCGGCCCTGCCCGAGAAGCCCGCCGCCGGCGGCCCGCCGGACGATATTGCAACCCCCGCACCACGGCAGGCAGGCACGGATCCGGTCGCCGACCCCGCCTAGCGCGCCCCGGGGCCGTCAGTGGCGCAGGCTGGCGCCGGTGCCCGGGTCGAAGAAGTGCAGCGCTTCCAGGTCCACGTGGACCTGGGCCTGCTCGCCGACCCGCAGGGCCGTCCGCGGGTCCATCCGGGCCACGATGGTCGCCGCCAGCGCGGACGCGGCCGGGGCCGCCGGGTCGGACGGGTCCGCGATCACAGCCGGCCCGGCGCCTGCCCCGCCGGGGCCAGCGGCCCCGCCGGCGGCCGCTTCGCCGCCGGCCTCCTCGTCGGCCAGCCCGGCCGGGTGCAGCGGGGCCACCCCGACGGCGCAGTGCAGGTCCACCTCGGAGCCGAGTTCCTCGCGCAGCTCCACCGACACCTCGATGACCGACCCGGGGGTGACGTCGCGGGCCAGCGTGGCGTCCTCCAGGTGCTCGGGCCTGATCCCGAGCACGACCTTCCGGCCGACGTAGCGGTCCAGGCCCGGGTGCTCGCGGACCGCCTTGTCCGCGATGGCGAGCCGGTGCGGCCCGAAGCACACGTGCGGGCCGCCGTCGCCGCTTTCCAGGCTGGCCTCGACCAGGTTCATGGCGGGGGAGCCGATGAAGGAGGCCACGAACAGGTTGGCCGGGCGCAGGTAGAGCTCCTGCGGCGGCGCGACCTGCTGCAGCTCGCCGTGCTGGATCACCGCCACCCGGCTGCCCAGGGTCATCGCCTCGGTCTGGTCGTGGGTGACGTAGATGGTGGTCACCCCGAGCGAGCGCTGCAGCCGGGCGATCTCGGCCCGCATCTGCACCCGCAGCTTGGCGTCGAGGTTGGACAGCGGCTCGTCCATCAGGAACGCCCGCGGCTGGCGGACGATCGCCCGGCCCATCGCCACCCGCTGCCGCTGGCCGCCGGAGAGCTGGCGCGGCTTGCGGTGCAGCAGCGGCTCCAGTTCCAGGATGCGCGCCGTCTCCTGCACCCGCCGCCGGATCTCGTCCTTGGGGGTGCGCCGGTACTTCAGGCCGAACGCCATGTTGTCGAACACGCTCAGGTGCGGGTACAGCGCGTAGCTCTGGAAGACCATGGCGATGTCGCGGTCCCGCGGCTCCACGTCGTTGACCGGGTCGTCGTCGATGAGGATGGTGCCCGACGTGACCTCCTCCAGCCCGGCCACCATGCGCAGGGCGGTGGTCTTCCCGCACCCGGACGGCCCGACCAGCACCATCAGCTCGCCGTCGGCTATCGCCAGGTCCAGCGACCGGACCGCTGTGGTCCCGTCCGGGAACTCCTTGGTGATGCCGTCCAGCACGATCCTCGCCACCGCTACTCCTTCTCCGCTGCCGCAGCCGCAGCCGCCCGGCCCGTCATCCGCCGAACGCGGGCACGGGCTGGCCGCGCGTTCCCGGCCGGGTGCGCAGCAGGTTGCCGGCCAGCGGCTCGGCTGCCCGCTGCTGGGAGTCCATGCCCTCCCAGGCGGTCGTCAGGTACAGGTCGGAAAGCTCAGGGCCGCCGAAGCCGGGGCAGGTCGGCTGGGACACCGGCACCGGGAAGGTGGCCAGCAGGCCCCCGGTCGGGGCATACCTGCGCACCTCGCCGCCACCCCAGATGGCCACCCACAGGCACCCCTCCGCGTCGACCGCCAGGCCGTCCGGCACGGCCGTTCCGGGCGGGAACGGGATCAGGTCGTAGGGCTCCCAGCCGATGCGGCCGGTGCCGGGGTCGTAGTCGAACGCCCGCACCCGCGGCTCGCGCTCGCCGGAATCGATGTAGTAGAGGATGTCGCCGTCGGGGCTCCAGCCGAGCCCGTTCGACTCGGTGACTCCCTCCAGCACGGTGGTGATGGTCCCGTCGGGGTCCAGCCGGTACAGCGCTCCCGCGCCGGGCTTGACGTCGTTGGCGACCGTCCCGGCCCAGAACCGGCCCGCCGGGTCGCATGCGCCGTCGTTGAACCGGATCCCGCCGTCCAGCCCGGGCACCGGCAGCGGGCCCGCCTCCGGCGTGCCGCCGGCGCCGGTGAGGCGGAACCCGTCCGCGGCGGCCAGCACGAAGCCGCCGCCCTGGCGGGGCGCGGCGGCACCGACGGCGACCGGGTGCCCGTCCGCCGCCAGCTCCAGCACCACATCGCTGCCCTGGCCGGGCCGGTACCGGTGCAGCCGCCCGGCGTGGATGTCGACCCAGATCAGGCTGCCGGTGGCCGGGTCCCAGACCGGCCGCTCACCCAGCTCGGCACCGGCCGGGACGACCACCTCCCATGGCGGTGCCTCGGCTGGCTCCCACGGCGGTGACTGGGCCGCCGCCGGGCGCGGTTCTTCGTCCTGGCCGCTCATTTGCCCATCCCGAGAGTCAGGCCCCTGATCAGGTGCCGCTGGAAGATCAGGTACACGATGATGGCCGGCAGCGCGCTGATAAACGAGCCGGCCATCAGCACCGGGATGCTGGTGGTCCGCCCCGCCGACAGGGCCGCCAGGCCCACGGTGATGGTCCGCTGCTGCGGGTTCTGCAGGAACAGCAGCCCGACCAGCAGGTCGTCCCAGATCTGGATGAACTGCAGCACGGTGACCGTGGCGATGGCCGGCAGCGACAGCGGCAGCGCGATCCGCAGGAAGGTCCGGCCGTAGCCGAGCCCGTCCATCACCGCCGCCTCGATCAGGTCGTCGGAGATCCCCCGGTAGTAGGTGGCCATCAAGAAGGTGGCGAACGGCGTCCCGAGCGCGACGTAGACCATGATCGCGCCGAGGTAGGTGTTGATGAGGCCGAGCTTCCCGAGGTTGACGTACTCGGGAATGATGATCGACTGCAGCGGGACCATCAGCGCGGCGACGACGGCCAGGAACACCGTGCCGCTGCCCCGGTAGCGCAGCTTGGCGAACGCGAAGCCGGCGGTGGTGGCGACCAGCAGGATGAGAGCGATCGCGGTCACGCAGATGATGGTCGAGTTGAGCAGCTCCCGCCCCACCGGCAGCTCGGTGAACAGCTGCCGCCAGCTGACGGCGGAGTGCCCGTGCTGCTGCTCGAACTGCGACTGGGTCCGGAACGCGTTGTTGAGCATGTAGTAGAAGGGGTAGAGCATCACCACCGCGATCACGGCCATGAGCGCGAACAGCGTGCCCATGCGCAGGCGCTTGCGGGTGACCGCCGCGGTGGGCCGGCCGGTCCCGGCTGCCGTCAGCGGCGTCACCGCTACCACCCCTCCCCGTCTTCGGACCTGATCAGCCGGAGCTGGACCAGGCCGACGATGATCATGATCACGAACAGGATGATCCCGTACAGGGCGCCGGTCCCGAACTGGCCCTGCGCGAACGCCGACTGGTAGACGAAGAACTCCAGCGTGGTGGTGCCGAAGCCGGGCCCGCCGTTGGTCATCACGAAGATGAGGCTGAACAGCGCCGAGAACGCACTGATGACCGTGATCACGAACGAGAACTGGATGAACCGCTTGAGCAGCGGCACCGTGACCCGGAAGAAGATCTGCCAGCGGCTCAGCCCGTCCACCCGGGCCGCCTCGATCAGTGTCTGGTCCAGGGTCGCCATCCCGGTCAGGAAGATGATCGTGTTGGTCCCGAGCATGGACCACACGAACGTGATGGCCAGTGCGACCAGGGCACTGCGCTGCCCGGCCAGCATGTCGGTCTGCAGCGAAGCCAGTCCCACCAGCCTGAGCATGGAGTTCATCAGCCCGGACAGGGCGAAGAACTGCACCGCGACCATGCCGATCACGACCCAGGAGATGGCGGTGGGCAGGAAGTACACCGACCGGAAGAAACGCCAGCCGCGCACGTGCTCGTGCAGCAGCGCGGCGATGCTCAGCGGGATGCCGATCGCGAACGGGATGGACAGCAGCAGCAGGGCGTTGTTCTGCAGCACCCGCCACAGGATCGGGTCGCTCAGCGCCGTGCTGTAGGCGCTGGGGCCGATCCAGGTCGCGCTGATCCCGTCCCAGGTCGTCATCGAGTAGTAGACGGCCTGGCCGATCGGCAGGCCGAGCAGGGCGACGACCACGATCACCGCCGGCAAGCTGAGCAGGAGACCGGCCCGCCGCCGGCGGCGGGCAAGCCGGCTCCCGCCCCGGCGCCTGCCCGGCCGGGCAGCCACCGCCGTGGCGGCGGGCTGCTGGGCGGCCTGGACGGTGCTCACCTGGGGTGTCTCCTGTCCTGGGAGCCCTGGGGTGGCGGCGGGCGCCGCCACCCCAGGGCCGGGGGGGGTTACGGGTAACTCGTGCCGCGCTTGGACGCGGGCAGCTGGCCAAGCGTGGTCTGCATGTTCTGCAGCGCCGCGCTGGGTGACATGGTGCCGTTAAGCACCGAAGGCAGCACCTTGCTGCCGGTGTTGACCACTTCCGGCTGAACCACGTTGTCCAGCATGGGGTACACCGTCAAGTGCTGCTGGCTGACGAAGTTGAGCATCTCCTGGTTCACCGGGTTGCTGGTCGTGGTGCCGGTGATCGCCGGGATCAGGCCCGCAGCGTTGATGATCGTGGCGGCCTGCGGGGTGGTCATGAACTCCAGGAACTGCAGGGCCTGCGGCTGGTGCTGGCTGTAGGTGGTCATCGACAGGCCATCACCGGCGTAGTCCACGACACCCTTGATGGGGGCGCTGGAGAACGGCGGCACGAACGCGGCCACGTTGGCACCCAGGGCCTGGGTGAACTTCTGGGTGTCCCAGGTGCCGTCGATCATCATCGCGGCCTTGCCGGTCTCGAAGTCGCCCAGGTTGTTGGTCTTGGTCAGCACGTCGCTGTTGGTGCAGCCAGAGCTCTTCAGCCTGGCCCACGAGGCCAGCTGGGCGGCGTTGGCCGGCGCTGTCCACGCGATCTGGCCGCTGTAGAGCTTCTGCCAGTCGTTCACCGGATACGACCCGATCATCATGTAGCTCATGTCGTACCACGGGTAGAACTCGGCTCCCAGCGGCTGGCCGCCGTTGCCGTAGGTCATCGGGAGGTACCCGGCGGCCTTCAGCTTCTTGCAGGCGGCGAACAGCTGGCTCCAGTCGGTCGGCACCGCGCTGACGCCGGCCTTGGCGAAGGCAGCCTTGTTGTAGAAGCCGATGTAGAACTGGTTCTCCAGCGGGATCACGTACGGCCCGTTGGCGGAGCTGAACTGGTCCGAGGTCCACTTGAGCGCGTTGGGGTCGATCCGGGCCAGGTCAGCGGCCGGGATCTTGCCCTGCAGGTTGGTGAGGAAGTTCTTGTACTGGAGGGTGAACAGCCCGGTCCACATGACGGCCAGGTCGGGGCCGGTCTTGGAGACCGCGGCCGCCTGGAGCAGCGCGAAGTAGTTGTCCGCGGGCTGGCTCACGATGTTCACGGTGACGTTCGGGTGGAGCTTGTGGAACGCCTTGGCCAGGTTCTGCAAGGCGGTCGCGTTCTGCTCGGTGCCATAGTTGTGCCAGATGGTGAGGGTGACCGGGCCCGAGCCTGAGCTGGAACCGCCGCCTCCTCCGCCGCTGCCGCACGCGGTGGCCAGAAGGGCGGCCACGGCCACCCCTGCCACCAGAATCCATCGCCTCACGGCATTCTCCCTTCGCATTTCTCGCGCCTGTCAGTCACGGTCACGACCTGCCGACCACCGGTTCCACAAACCGGCGGTGCATCTCGGTGGGCGCCCGCAGGAAGTCCAGATCGCACCCGTCGGGTGCCTGTAGTACGTGGTCGCGGTACAGGGCCGGCCAGCCCCGCAGATGCGGCGACGCCGGCGGTGCCCAGGCGGCCCGGCGCCGCTGGAGCTCGGCGCCGGGAACGTCCAGGCTGATCGAGCCTGCCGCGGCGTCGACGCTGATCATGTCCCCGTCGGCGACCAGGGCCAGCGGGCCGCCGACCGCGGCCTCCGGGGCGGCGTGCAGGAAGACCGTCCCGAAGCTGGTGCCGCTCATCCGGGCGTCGGTGACCCGGACCATGTCACTGATCCCGTCGGCGGCGAGCTTGGCGGGGATGGGGATCATCCCCCATTCCGGCATGCCGGGGCCGCCCACCGGGCCGCAGCCCGCCAGCACCAGCACGCTGTCCCCGGTGACCGGCAGCGCCGGGTCGTCCACCCGCCGCCGCATGTCCTCGTAGCCGTGGAAGACCACGGCAGGCCCACGGTGGC
Organism: Streptosporangiaceae bacterium; assembly: GCA_035532275.1. GTDB lineage: Bacteria > Actinomycetota > Actinomycetes > Streptosporangiales > Streptosporangiaceae > UBA9676. The sequence continues at coordinate 16,547 of DATKRG010000191.1, forward strand.
GCAGCAGCGCCGGGGTCGCGGCGGACGTCTTGACGATCGCGCCGTCAGGAGCCAGCGACCCGCGGACCACCGCGAACGCGCCGCCGGTGGCGAGCGGCTGGCTGGCCGGCCGGATCGCGCCGCTGGCCGGCGGCGCGGCGGCGGCGATCTCGCCGATGGTCAGCCCCGCGATGGTGGCGGCGTCGCCGTCGAGCAGCCCGGACAGTTCGCGCAGCAGCGCGGGCAGGCCGCCGGCCGCGTCGAAATCCTGCATGAGACCGGCCCCGGACGGCTGGACGTCGGCCAGCACCGGCACGCCGGCGCCGAGCCTGGCCAGGTCGTCCAGGGGCAGCGGCACACCGACCCGGCCCGCGATGGCGGCCAGGTGGATGATCGCGTTGGTGGACCCGCCCGCCGCGTGCAGCACCCTGATCGCGTTGGCGAAGGCGGCGGGGGACAGGATCGCCGAGGGGCGCAGCCCGTCCCGGACGGCCGCGACCGCCCGCCCGCCCGCCCGGGCCGCGGCGGCCAGCGCGCGCGGGTCGCCAGCCGGGATCGTGCTGGCTCCGGGGATCATCAGCCCCAGCGCCTCGGCCAGCAGCGCCACGGTTGACGCCGTCCCCATCGTGTTGCAGGCCCCGGTGCCGCAGGCCAGGCAGGCCTCCAGCTCGCGCCAGCCCTCGTCGCCGAGCGCACCGGTGCGCCGCTCGTCCCACAGCCGCCACAGCGCGGTACCGGTGCCGATCCGCTCGCCCCGGAAGACCGCGGCCGGCCGGGCGCCGCCGGTGACCACCACGGTCGGGATGTCGGCGCTGGCGGCGCCCATGATGGCGCCCGGCACCGTCTTGTCGCAGTTGGCGAGGATGACGATCCCGTCCAGCGGGTTGGCGCGGATCATCTCCTCGATCTCGATCGCGAGCAGGTTGCGGTAGAGCATCGCGGTCGGCTTCATGAGGTCCTCGCCGAGCGAGATCGTGCCGAACCCGGCCGGGACCCCGCCGGCCGCGAGCACGCCCTCCCGGACCGCCGCGGCGAGCGCGGCCAGCGGCAGGTTGCACGGGTTCAGCTCGCTGGCCGAGTTCGCTATCCCGATCACCGGCTTGCCGCCGGCCCGGCCCACCGCCAGGCCGGCCGACGCGAACGCGACCCGGTGCGCCATCGCGACCTCGTCGTCGCCGGTGAACCAGGCGTCACTGCGCAGCCGGGTGGGCAGGCCCGCCGGCGTGCCGGGTACGGCACCGGCCCCGGATCTGCGTTCAGTCATATCTATGGCTCCGGGACACCCAGGCCCGCGGCGCCGGCCTGCGACTGCACCAGGTCCAGCCCGCTGCGTTCCATCCATTCCTGGGCGACGGCGGCGCGGTGCACCTTCTCCCGGGCGATCGCGATCGCCTCGTCCACCAGGTGCAGGCCGCTCGGGTAGAGCAGGCGCGAGTTGCGCAGCCCGAACTTCACGTACATGGGCGCGGCGACCGCTACCAGGTCGGCCGCCTCCTGGCCGCGGACCACGCCACCCATGCCGCTCGGTGCCTCCACATACAGGTCGATCGGCAGCGAGGTCGCCGCCCGCATCTCCGCCAGCTGCCCGAGCGTGACGTCGGCGGGCACGTTGATGGTCGAGCCGCCGAGCCGCTCCAGCTGGGTGACGGTCAGCGGATTGGCGGGCGCGAGCATCGCGGACACCTTCCACACCACCGAGGCCGGGATCTCGCCGTCCGACTGCATCTCGGCCAGCAGCTCCAGCAGGCCGGTGTCGGCGACCAGGAAGCCCCGGATCCCGCAGTCGACCCCGCGCAGCACGTCGTCGATGGCGTACCGGAGCTGCCGCACGCCTCTGATGAGGCCGGCCCGGGACGGGCCGTCGCCGGACTGGGCCAGGCTGCCGATGTCCCATTCCTCGCGGGGCCCGATGAACAGCGAGACCTCGACGCCGCTGCCGGCCCCGATCCTGGCCATCTCGGCCAGTTCGGCACCGGACAGCAGCATGGCGCCGCTGCCCTGGGACACCCGGTGCACGGTGATCCCCTCGGCGGCTGCCTGGTCGATCACGGCACGCAGCACGGCGGGGCCTTCGACGCTGGGGATCTCGATCCGGAAATGTGCCCCGTCGGGGAAGCGGCGCGGGCTGGGACCGGGCACCGGCTCGGCCGTGATGCCGCGCCGCGCCAGGATGTCCGCGCCGGTCAGGGAGTGGATCGCCGGCACCCCGGCGGCCGCTTCAGGACGCCCCGGGACAATCATCTGCCGACCTCAAGAACGGCTGGTCGTGGTGGCACCAGATCGTCACCTTCCTGCACAGGCCAGCCGGGACCGGAGGTGACCCGCTCCAGCCCGGTCTCGTGGATGAGATAGGTGTCCTCGGCCTTGGCCCCGCCCGGCAGGCTCGGGTTCCAGGCCACCGCGTGGCCCGCCTCGATCCGGGTCGAGTACCAGCGGGATTCGCGCTGGCACGGGGCGATCTCGAACTCGCGCTGGGCGTAGCCGATCGGGCCGCCCTGGTAGTGCCCGGCCCAGCCGCCCGCGGCACCTTCCCGGGCGTAGCCGTCGTCCAGTGCCCGCAGCGCCTCGCCGTAGCTGCGGGCCGGCCGGCTCGCAGCCAGCGTGTCCCGCTCGATCCGGCCCACCCGGGCATGCAGCGCGCGCAGGTCCGGCTGCAGCGGGCCGGCGCAGGCGAACCGGGTGGCGGCCGCGTGCAGGCCGGCCCGCCGGGCCACCACCACCGCCATGACCAGCTGGCGGGCGGGGGCGCCGACCGCCACGGGATGCCGGTAGCGGCGCACCCGGTCGTCGCCGCCGACGATCAGGACCGGGGCGTCGGCGCCGCGCGCCTCCAGGGCCGCACCGACCCGCGCCTGCACGTCCAGGTCGCGCTCGCCGGGGGACCAGCCGGTGAGCGCCTCTTCCAGCGCCGCCGCCACGTCCGCGCCGAGTGCGCGCAAGTCATCTTGCTCGGGCCCGGACAGGGCAAGCCGCAGGCCGGTCAGGTCGTCGGAGACGTCGATGCCGAAGGCGGGGTGGCCGTCGGCGGCCAGGCGGCTCGCGGGCACGCCAGCCAGATCCGCGGCTGCCCGGACGAGCTCACCGGGCTCGTACCAGGGCACCGACACCAGGTCGCCGAAACCGTGCCGGGCAGGCTGGTACTCCTGCGCCACCCGGTCCGCCTCCACCTCGGTGGTGATGAGGCCGGCCCCGCCGGGGGTGATGACGGCCCAGACCAGGTCCGCCTCGGCGCTCCGGTCGACCGGTGGTGCGACCCCGCCGGTGGCCCAGGCGACCGGGCCGGGCCGGGTCAGCACCAGGCCCGGCGGGGCCTCGCCCGCCCCCAGCCAGCGGGCGAGGCGGTCCCGGGCCGCTTTCGCTCGGAGAATGCTCTGAGAGTGTTCTGCTGCTCCGAACGTTGTTTTGTGATGTAGAATCACCGGGACATGGAATCACCCCGTTTGTACTCTGTCAAGGTAGCCGAACGCAGTATAGGCAGGCTTGATAGCAATTTGTGACCCTGTTCTGCAGAACCGAACGATGAGCGGAAGGTGGCTGCGTGGTGACGGATGTAGACCGACGGATCGCCGGCAGGTACACCGTGCAGAGCGTGGCCCGGGCGCTGCGGCTGGTCGAGATCGTGGCGGAGGGCCCGCCGCAGGGGCGCTCACTCAGCGAGCTGTCCCGGGCGCTGGGAACCTCCAAGAGCAGCACGCTGGCGCTGGCCCGGACCCTGGTGGATTTTGGCTACCTGCGTGATGCTCACCCCCGGCCCGGCTACACCCTGGGGACCGCGCTGATCAGGCTCGGTGACATCGTGGGCCGGCAGCTCCCGGTGAGCGACCTGTGCCGGCCGCTGATCGAGTCGCTGTCGCAGGAGACCAAGATGACCGCACGGGTGGCCATCAGCGACCACGGGTACCCCGTCTTCGTCGACCGGGTGGACGGCCCCGGCAGCGTCCGTTTCCACACCCCGCTCGGCCAGCGGGAACTGCCGTACGCGTCGGCCGCGGGCAAAGCGATCCTGTCGGCGATGGACGAGGCCGAGATCCGGCGGATGTGCTCGGAGACCGGGCTCGCGCCGCGCACCGCCCACACCATCACCGACATCGACACGCTGCTCGACAACCTGGCCGCGGCCCGGCGGCTCGGTTTCGCGGTCGACGACGAGGAGGACGCGGAGGGGGTCATCTGCGTGGGCGCGGCGTTCTTCGGCCACGACGGCTCCTGCGCGGGCGCCGTCAGCGTCACCGGCATCAAGGGCGACCTGCCCGCCTGGCGCGTCGACGAGCTCGGCCGCGCCGTGCGCGGCTGCGCCGACAGGGTCTCCGTCCAGCTCGGCGGCAGCCCGTACGTGGCGCCCGGCCGGGCGGCCGCCGAGTGAGCCCGGCACGCCGCGACGCGAGCGGGGACAGCGGGGCATGAGCGGTGACCTGAGCCTGGCGCTGGTGGTGCGGCAGCCGGGCACGGTGGTGCTGGAAGAGCGGAAGACTCCCACCCCGGCGGCTGGCGAGGTGCTGATCATGCCGGAGATGGTCGGCCTGTGCGGGACGGACCTGGACATCGTGGCCGGGCGGATCGACCCCGCCTACATCCGCTACCCGCTGGTGCTCGGGCACGAGTGGTCGGGCACGGTGGCGGCTTCCTGGCCAGCCCCGGAGGCCGGGCCGGGTGCCGGGGTGGCGGACGGGGACGGCCTGGCGGCCGGCACCCGGGTGGTGGGGGAGGGCATCGTGCCGTGCGGGCACTGCCCCCGCTGCCGGGCCGGGCAGACGAACCTGTGCCTGACCTACGACGAGCTTGGCTTCACCCGGGACGGTGCCGCCGCCAGCTACCTGACCGTGCAGCGCTCCCTGGTCCACCCGCTCGCGCTGGGCGTCCCGGCGGCCAGCGCCGCCCTGGTCGAGCCAGCCTCGGTCGTGTACCGGGGGCTCGCGAGCGCGGCGATCGCGCCGGGATGGCGGGCGCTGGTGGTGGGGGACGGGACGGTGGCGCTGCTGGCGGTGCGGCTGCTGGCGCTGTGGTCGCCGGCGCAGACCGTCATGCTGGGCCAGCGGGCGGGCCAGGCCGGGCTCGCCGCGCAGGCGGGCGCCGCCCGGTTCGAGACCGACCCGTGCGCCGCGGGCGGCGGCTACGACCTGGTCGTGGAGGCGGCAGGCAGCACCGGCGCGGTGCTGTCCGCGCTGGCAGCGGCCCGCCGCGGCGGCAGTGTGGTGCTGCTCGGGCTGCCGCCGCACGGCGCCACCGCGGCCGTGCCCGTGGACGACCTGGTCAACAACGACCTGATCATCCGCGGCAGTTTCGGGTACACCTCGGCCGCCTGGCGGGATGTCGTCACGCTGCTCAACGCGGGCCGCCTGGACCTGGGCTTCCTGGTGACCCACCGGTTCCCGCTCGCGGAGTGGGCGGAGGCGCTGGACGTGCTGCGCGGATCGGCCAGCCCGCGCGGCAAGGTGATGCTCGACATCCCCGGCTGAGGTCTGCCGGGCTGCCGCTACCAGCTGGTTGGGAGGGGCATGCCTTCGCTGTAGCCAGCGGCGCTCTGGACGCCCACCACGGCCCGCTCGTGCAGCTCGGCCAGGGTGCGGGCACCGGCGTAGGCACAGGCGCTGCGCAGCCCGGCGGTGACCTGGTCGACCAGGTCTTCCACCCCCGGGCGCTGCGGGTCCAGGTACATCCGGGCGGTGGAGATGCCCTCCTCGAACAGTTCCTTGCGTGCCCGGTCGAACGGTGAGTCGGCGACCGAGCGCAGCCGGACCGCGCGGGCCGACGCCATCCCGAAGCTCTCCTTGTACAGCCGGCCGTCTGCGTCGCGGAACGTGTCGCCCGGGGACTCGTACGTGCCCGCGAACCAGGACCCGATCATGACGTTGGCCGCGCCGGCCGCCAGCGCCAGCGCGACGTCCCTGGGGTGCCGCACGCCGCCGTCCGCCCACACGTGCGCGCCCAGCCGGCGTGCCTCGGCCGCGCACTCCAGCACCGCGCTGAACTGGGGCCGCCCGACGCCGGTCATCATCCGGGTGGTGCACATCGCACCGGGCCCGACCCCCACCTTGACGATGTCGGCCCCGGCTCCCACCAGGTCGCGCACGCCCTCGGCGGTGACCACGTTGCCCGCCGCGACCGGCACCGCCGGCCCGGCCGCCCGGACCGCCCGCAGCGCGCTGATCATCTTGTCCTGGTGGCCGTGCGCGGTGTCCACCACCAGCAGGTCGACCCCGGCCGCGACCAGCTGCTTGGCCCTGGTGGCGACGTCGCCGTTGATCCCGACCGCGGCGCCGATCCGCAGCCGCCCTTCGGCGTCGGTGGCCGGCTGGTAGAGCGTCGCGCGCAGCGCGCCGGTGCGGGTCAAGATGCCGACCAGGGTCCCGCCGCTGTCCACGACCGGAGCCAGCCGGTGCCGCCCGTCATGCAGCATGCCGAACGCATGCTGGGGGTCGGTGCCAGCCGCCACCGTCAGCAGCTCGGTGGACATGACCTGGCGGAGCTGGGTGAAGCGGTCGACACCCTGGCAGTCCGCCTCGGTCACCACGCCGGCCGGGCGGCCATCCTCGACGACCACGACCGCGCCATGCGCGCGTTTGGGGAGCAGGCTGAGTGCCTGCCCGGTGGTGTCGCCGGGGCCCAGGGTGATCGGGGTGTCGTGGACCAGGTCGCGGCTCTTCACCCAGCCGACGACGTTGGCGACCACGTCGAGCGGGATGTCCTGCGGGAGGACGGCGATGCCGCCGCGGCGGGCGATCGTCTCGGCCATCCGCCGGCCGGACACCGCGGTCATGTTGGCCACCACCACCGGGATGGTGGCGCCGCTGCCGTCGCTGGTCGCCAGGTCCACATCCAGCCGGGACCCCACCGAGGACAGGCTGGGGACCAGGAACACGTCGCTGTAGGTCAGGTCGTGGGGCACGGCTGGCCGGGAAAGGAATCGCACTCCAACGATTCTGCCCGACGGCCGGGCCGGCCGGGCACGGCCGCCGGGCGGGGTGGCTGCGGGCGCGGGTGGGGCGGGGACAGGGCTGGGCTGGCTGGCGCGGGGCGGGCACGCCTATCCTGGTGTCGGTGACCACCGAGCGCTCCGCGCCAGCCGCCGCCTCATCGGCCAGCTCCGCAGACGGCCGCCAGGCCGCGCCCGAGGCCGCGCCGGACGCCGGGCCAGCCGCGGTGCCCGGCCGGGTGCTGCGGCTGGGCAGCCGGGAGTGGCAGCCGGGTGAGTTCGGGATCATGGCGGTGATCAACCGCACCCCGGACTCCTTCTTCGACCATGGCAGCACCTACGAGTTCGGCGCCGCGCTGGCGGCGGCCGACCGCGCTGTCGCCGACGGAGCCGACATCCTCGACATCGGCGGGGTGCGGGCGGGCCCGGGCGAGGACGTGAGCGTGGCCGAGGAGGTCCGCCGGGTGGCCGGCCTGGTCGCGGCGATCCGCGCCCAGCACCCCGGGGCGGTCATCAGCGTCGACACCTGGCGCGCGCCGGTGGGGGAGGCGGTCGCGAAGGCGGGCGCGGACCTGCTCAACGATGCCTGGGGCGGAGCGGACCCGGCGCTGGCGAAGGTCGCCGCGGCTCACGGCCTCGGCCTGGTCTGCTCGCACGCGGGCGGGCTCGCGCCGCGCACCCGGCCACACCGGCCCGCGTACACCGACGTGCTGGCGCAGGTGCGCGGTTACGTCACCGCGCTGGCCGAGCGGGCGGTCGCGGCTGGCGTGCGCCCGGACGGAGTCGTCATCGACCCGGCGCACGACTTCGGCAAGAACACCTGGCAGTCGCTGGAGCTCACCCGCCGCACGGCCGGCCTGGCGGCGACCGGGTGGCCCGTGCTTGTCGCGGTCTCGAACAAGGATTTCGTGGGGGAGACGCTCGACCTGCCGGTCACCGAGCGGGCGGCCGGCACGCTCGCGGTGCTGGCGGTCTGCGCATGGGAGGGGGCGCGGCTGTTCCGTGTCCACGACGTGGCCGCGGCCCGGGACGCGCTGACGGCAGTGACGGCCCTGCGGGCACAGGGCATCGCCGGGGTCACCGGGTTAGCCGCCGCGCCGGGCGCGGCGGCTACGGCGACTGGAACGCCGCGAACATGATCGCGGTGAGCCGGTCCACCATCTCCTCCCGCGGCAGCCGCACCTCCACGCTCCACAGGTAGTTCACCCGCTCCAGCATCATCAGGCAGGCCAGGGCGGTCAGCTCGGCGTGCCCGGCCAGGCTCTCGCCGCCGTCGCCGTCCCCCTCACCGTCGCCACCGACCACCAGGCCGGGCCGGTGCCCGTCAGCCGAGGCCTGAGCCGGGCCGCCCGCGCGCTCCGGGCGCTTTTCCCCGGCAGCGGCGGTCATCCCCTGGGTCATGGCCTCGGAGAGCCGGAACAGCAGCTGGAGCCCGTCGCCCCAGACCTCTTCGCCGATCAGTTCCGCCTGGCTGAGGCTCCTGATCACCGCCGAGTGCGCGGCGTAGGTCTCGCAGAACGTGTGCACCCACTGGCGCAGCGCCGCCCGGCCGGCCGCATTGCGGGTGACCACCGGGAAAGCGTCGGTGATCCCGGCCATGTCGTGCAGCGCGTCCCGCAGCAGGGCCTTGAAGAGGTCTTCCTTGTTGGCGAAGTACAGGTAGAACGTGCCATGGGAGGTCCGTGCCCGGCGGACGATGTCGTCCACCCGCACCGCCTGGAACCCGCGCTCGTCGAACTCGGCGAGGCCGGCTTCCAGCAGCCTGCTGACCGTCTGGCGGCCTTGCGCGCGCAGCTCACGGCCTTGCGCTGGACCGCCGCCACCCAGCGACGGCCGTTTTGGCCTGGCACCGTCGCCCCGGTTTCGGGCAGCGGGTGTTGCTCGCGTGGCGGCTGGCTGTCCTGCCGCCTCCCCCGGCGCTGCGCCGGGGCAAGCTTCCCGACTCATGATCGGAGACTAGCCTGCCGGGGGCCGGGCCGGGCCGGCTTTATGCCTCTGGTGGGGCTGTCCGGGTCCAGGGGCCCCCTTCAGCCCCGGCACCGGCCCAGTTATGGTTATTCGCGATGAGTCGCCTCCCGCGGCGCATGCCGTCCCGAACGGACGCCGCCAGCACCCGTGCCCGGCGCCGCCTGGCGGCCTCGGGCTCGCTGGCCGCGCTGCTGGTCAGCCCGCCGCTGATGCTGGTGCCCCCCACCCCCCCGCCGGCGCCGGCGAGCACGGTGCAGGCCGGCTCGGGCCCCGCCTTCAAGCAGATCGTCCTGCCCGACCTCGCGGTGATCGAGCCGGCGGGCATGCCCGACCCCGCGGCCGCCGGGCTGAGCACGCTGCACGGGGTGCGGGACGTGCTCGCGATGGACGGTGCCGCCATCACCGTGCAGGGCCACCGGGTGAACGTGCTGGGGGTGAGCCCAGCGCAGTTCCGGTCCTGGACGCCGCTGGCCACCGCCTCCAGCCAGCGGGTGTGGACGGCACTGGCCGGCGGGCAGTTCGTGTCCTCGCGCCCGGCCCGGCATCTGCTGGGCCTGCGCAGCGGGGCGAGCTACCCGCTGGCAGGCGCCTCCCAGGTAACACTTGGCTACGGCGGTGCCGCCGCGTTCGGCGTCGCGGGCATCGACCTGGTGGTCAGCAACACCGCTTCCGCCCCGCTCGGGCTCATCCACAACGTGGCCGCCCTGATCAGCGCACCCGGCGTGACGATGCCGGAGCTCAAGCACGAGGTCAGGTCCGCGCTGGGGGCCGGCGCGCAGCTGGTCAGCCTGCGCCAGCCGCAGCTGCCGGTGACCCCGGTCAGCACCGGGCGGCCCAGCAGCTACCTGCAGCTGTTCCAGCAGTCGGCAGCCAGGTACTGCCCAGGCATGTCCTGGACCGTGCTGGCGGCGATCGGCCAGATCGAGAGCGGGGACGGCGCCAACAACGGCCCCTCCAGCGCGGGCGCGCTGGGCCCGATGCAGTTCCTGCCGTCCACCTGGGCGACGTGGGGGATCACCGCCTTCGGCGAGCCCGGCCCGCCGAACATCATGGATCCCTACGACGCCGTCCCGTCCGCCGCCCGCTACCTGTGCGCCACCGGCGCCGGCACCCCGGCCGGGCTGCCGCGCGCCATTTTCGCCTACAACCACGCCGACTGGTATGTGGCCGAGGTGCTCGCGCTCGCCCGCCAGTACGCGCAGGTCCACGGCTGACCGCTGGGCCGTCCACGGCTGGCCGCCGGGCGGCGCTACGGCCGGTGACTGCTGGTTGGATGGATGGCATGGCGGACTACGAGGCGTTCGTGCTGGTTTCCTTCGGCGGGCCCGAAGGGCCGGCGGACGTGATGCCGTTCCTGGAGAACGTCACCCGCGGCCGCGGGGTACCGCGGGAGCGGCTGGCCGAGGTCGCCCATCACTACGACCTGTTCGGCGGGGTCAGCCCGATCAGTCAGCAGTGCCGGGACCTGATGGCCGCGATCGAGAAGGACTTCGCCGTCAGCGGGCTGGACCTGCCCATCTACTGGGGCAACCGGAACTGGGCGCCCTACCTGGCCGACACGGTGGCGGCGATGGCGGCCGACGGGGTGCGGCGCGCGGTCGCATTCGTGACCTCCGCCTACGGGTCCTACTCCAGCTGCCGGCAGTACCTCGACGACATCGAGGCTGCCCGGGCACGGGCGGGCCCGGGCGCCCCGGAGATCGACAAGATCCGGCACTACTTCAACCACCCGGGATTTATCGAGCCTGTCACCGAAGCCACCCTGGCGGCCGCCGGGTCGCTGCCGCCGGCGGTCGCGCCGCACGTGCCGCTGGTGTTCACCGCCCACAGTGTGCCGGAGACGATGGCGGCGGCCAGCGGCCCCGGCGGCGGCCTGTACCCGGCCCAGCTCACCGAGGCCGCCCGGCTGGTCGCCGCGGGCGTGGCCGCCGCCACCGGCCACGAACGGCCCTGGCAGCTGGTCTACCAGAGCCGCAGCGGCCCGCCGTCGGCGCCCTGGCTCGGCCCGGACGTGTGCGACCACCTGGCCGACCTCGCCCGCGACGGCGCGCCGGGCGCGGTGCTGGTCCCGGTCGGCTTCACCTCCGACCACCTGGAGGTGGTCCACGACCTCGACGTGGAGGCGGCCGAGGCAGGGCAGCGGCTCGGACTGCCCCTGGCCCGGGCAGCCACACCGGGCACGCACCCTCGTTTCGTATCCATGATCACCGAGCTCGTCCGCGAGCGGATGGGCGCGGCGCCGTCCCGCCAGGTGCTGGGCGGGCTCGGGGCAGCCCCGGATGCGTGCCCTGGCGGCTGCTGCCCGCGCCCCGTGGCCGCCCATGGCGCGGGCCGGCCCGGGGCCCAGGCGTGACCGGCGCCAGCCCCGCGGAGCTGCTTGGCCTGGCGCGTGCGGCGGCTGCGGAGGCGGGGGCGATGCTGGCCGCCCGGCGGCCGCCGGGCCGGTCGGGACGGCCGGACGTGGCCGCCACCAAGTCGAGCCCGACCGATGTGGTCACCGACATGGACCGGGCTGCGGAGGCACTGATCACGCAGCGGCTGCGGGAGCGGCGGCCGGGGGACGCGATCCTCGGTGAGGAGAGCGGGGCGTCGGGCCGTGGCCCGGTGCGCTGGATCATCGACCCGCTCGACGGCACCGTCAACTACCTGTACGGGCTGGCCGACTGGGCGGTCAGCATCGCCGCCGAGGTGGACGGCGCGGTGGTGGCCGGGGTGGTGACGGTGCCGGTCAGGGGCGAGGTCTTCACCGCCACCGCCGGCGGTGGCGCATGGCTGCATGCGGGTGCCGCGCCGCCGCTGGAGCTGCGCTGCAACACCGGGGTCGCACTCGCGCAGGCGCTCGTCGCGACCGGGTTCGGCTACGCGGCGGCCCGGCGGCAGGTGCAGGGCGAGGTGGTCACCGCGGTGCTGCCCAGAGTGCGCGACATCCGCCGCGGCGGCTCGTGCGCGGTCGACCTGTGCTCGGTCGCGTCGGGCCGGGTCGACGCCTTCTACGAACGCGGCGTCAACTACTGGGACTACGCGGCGGGCGGGCTGGTCGCCACCGAGGCAGGGGCGCTGCTGGCCGGGCTGGCGGGCAGGCCCGCCAGCCCGGAGCTGGCCATCGCGGCCGAGCCAGGGCTGTTCCGGCAGCTGCACGATCTGCTGGTCACCCTGGACCCGGAGCGGGACGCGCCAGACCCCGAGCGGGACGCGCCGGACCCCGAGCGGGACGCACCGGACCCCGAGCGGGACGCGCCGCCGCGTTAGGGCTGGCGGGTCAGCGTGCCTGCCGGGTCGGCACCGTGGGGCCGCTGGAACGTGAACGCGAGGGTCCCGGCCGGCTCGGGAGCCAGTGTGATCACCCCGTTGCGGCAGTTCTTCTGGCCCGACGTGATGCGCTGGTCCAGCGTGATCGTGCCCGCCGCGACCGAGGTCACGGTCAGGCTGCCCGAGCAGCCCAGCGCCGGGTAGGCGATCGTGCCCGGGCCCGCTGCGGCCGGCAGCGAGATCCGCACGGTCACCGTGAGGACCGGGCTGGTCTGGTGGACCAGGCCGGACCAGTTCCCGGTCACCGACGTCGGCAGCGTGGCCGATGGCCCGGGCAGGCCGGTGCCGCCCGAGCCGGGGCCGGGGGTGGCCGCCGTGCTCGCCGCGCCGGCCCGGGCGCCCGGGTGCGAGCGGGTGATGTAGACGGCGCCGCCGGCGATCGCGAGCACGCAGGCGGCGCAGGCCACGCCCCACAGGAGCATCCGCGACCGGGGGCGGGCAGCGCCGTGCCCGCCGCGGCGGGACACCGGGGCGGGCGGCGGTACCCGGGCAGCCGTCCTGGCCAGCCGGGCTCCCTCGGCGAGCAGGCCGGACGACACGTCGTGCTGGCTGAGGAGCTGGGCCAGGACGGCCCGTGCCGCCGGCCGCCCGGCCGGGTCGGGGGTGAGGCAGGCGGCGACGAGGTTGTGCAGCAGCCCCGGCAGTGCCGCCAGGTCCTGCGGGCCGACCGGGGGGCGTCCCACCGCGGCGAACATGACCGTGTGCGCCCAGGCCAGCATGTCCGCGGCAGGGGTGGCCGCGCCATGGGGCGGGGTGATGCCGAAGCCGGTCACCCGCGGCCCATCGGTGCCCAGCACCACGTGATCGGGGCCGAAGTCGCCGTGTACCAGGCTGGCCTGGTGGATCGCTGCCAGCCCGGTCACGGCCCCGATCGCCAGTGCGTGCAGGTCCGGGTCCGGAAGCGGCCCGTCCTGCCCGACCACCTCGGCCAGGGTCAGGCCTGGCACGTACTCGGTCACCAGGTACGGGTCGTCGGCCTCGATGCCGACGTCCAGCACCCGGGCGGCGCAGAAGGGCGCGACCCGGCGGGCCACGGCCGCCTCCGCGGTGAAGCGGTCCCGGGCGGCCGCGTCCACGATGCGTTCCCGGCCCAGCAGCGTGACGATCACGCTGTCGCCGCCGGGCACCGTGGCCAGGTACATCCGCTCGCCGCGGGCGGGCCCGGTGTGGCCGCCGACACGGCCGGTGAGCCGGTAGCGGCCGACGCGCCGGTGGTCGTCGGCCCGCAACGGCATGACGTTGGACATGCTGCTTTTTCCCGGTCCTGCGGGGGTGGCGGGTCTGGCGGGGGGCTGGCGGGGGGCTGGCGGGGGATGTGCCGTTCGTACCATACGCACTTTTCGCTGGTTAACTGCGGCCATCGGGGGAACTTGGTGTACGGGTGAGTCATCGGCGACACCGCGTGTCCATGATCATCGGGGGGCCCGGGCGGACACGACACGGCGTCGTTGACCCCTTTACGTGTGCCGGGCGGCTGGACGTGACAGAATTCCCCGCCGGAATCGGGCACAACCAAGGGGCCCCGAGCGTTACACGGAGGCGCATGAAGATGGAGGGGGTGCAGGACCCAGATGGCAACCGACTATGACAGCCCGCGCAAGACCGACGAGGAACTGACCGAGGACAGCCTGCAGGAACTGCAGGCCCGCCGGATGGACAAGTCCTCCAGCACGATTGATATCGACCCTGATGATGTTGCGGAGTCGCTGGAGCTGCCGGGGGCTGACCTGTCCAACGAGGAGCTGTCCTTCCGGGTGATACCCCGCCAGGCTGACGAGTTCACCTGCTCGCGCTGCTTCCTGGTTCACCATCGCAGCCAGCTTGCTGAGGACCGGAACGGTCAGCCGATCTGCCGTGAGTGCGCGGCCTGATGGCGAAGCCCGGCAGGCGGGTACCGGTGACCGGGCCCGCCATGCCAGCGTCGCCATCTGCCCTGGTCAGGCCAATGGCTTCGTAAAACCATGACAAGCAGCCATGGCCGGCGGCCGCCTGAACGCCAATTCAGCGAAAACAGGGCTGAGGCGCGTCGCTACAGTGCTGGTCATGCATCCACCGACCGTACTGCGGGCTGGCCTTTCCCTGGCGGCCCTCACGCTGGCCATCGCGGCCTGCGCAGCCTCGTCCCCGACCGGTCCCAGCCCCACCGCCACGCCGAGCCCGGCGCACAGCAGCGCCCTGGCCTCATCCAGCCCGCCGGCGTCGCCAGTCCCGGCAGGCTCGCCAGCCTCGGCCGGGTCGCCTAATCTGGCTCCTCCCGCGCACACCGTGGTCGTCGTGATGGAAAACCACGCCTACAGCCAGGTGATCGGCAGCCACGACGCGCCCTTCATCAACGCCCTCGCGCGCCAGGGAGCCCTGTTCACCTCCTCATACGCGATCGGCCACCCCAGCGAGCCGAACTACCTGGCCCTGTTCTCCGGCAGCACCCAGGGCGTGACCGACGACAGCTGCCCGCACCGCTTCACCGCGCCGAACCTCGGCTCGGAGCTGATCGCCGCCCACCTGACCTTCGCCGGCTACTCCGAGAACCTGCCCGTGGCCGGCTCGGGTGTCTGCGACGCCGGCGGGTATGCCCGCAGGCATGTCCCGTGGACGAACTTCGCCAACGTGCCGGCCTCGGCCAGCCAGCCGTTCAGCAGATTCCCGGCCGGGAGCTACGGGCGGCTGCCCACCGTGTCCTTCGTGATCCCCAACGTGTGCCACGACATGCACGACTGCTCGGTCGCCGCCGGTGACACCTGGCTGCGGGCACACATCGGCGGTTACGCGACCTGGGCGCGAACCCATGACAGCCTGCTCATCCTGACCTGGGACGAGGACGACGACAGCTCCGGCAACCACATTCCCACGATCTTCGTCGGCCAGATGGTCCGCCCCGGTAGCTACGGCTTCCGGATCACCCACTACAGCGTGCTGCGCACCATCGAGCAGATCTACCACCTGCGGCCGGACGCCCACGCGGCCAGCGCGTCCATGATCACCGGCATCTGGAGGTAGCGCAGATCCAGCCGCTATATGGCTTCTCGTGGGGTGTGATTGCCCCATAAGCACAATTGTGCTAACTTAGCGTGAAGCCCCCATCACAGGAAGTTATTCCTGCAGGGGGTTTATATGCTCCGATCCCGGCTGACGGCGATGACCGCGGTGCTGCTGACTGCCATTGCCCTGGGTCTCGCCTCCTGCGCGTCGGGGCCGCCGCGAACGTCGGCGAGGAAGCCCTGCCGCGGGCGCGGCAGCGCTGTCTCCGTCGCGTGCCCCTTCCTGGCTGTCAGCAGCGTGCCGCAGTTCAAGCACATCGTGGTGGTCACCTACAACAACATGTCCTACAGCCAGGTGATCGGAAGCAAGTTCGCGCCCTATTTCAACCATCTTGCGAAGGGCGGGGCTTCTTTCACCCAGTCGTTCACTGAGACGTCCGCGAGCCAGCCGAACGCTCTGGCGCTGTTCTCCGGCAGCACGCAGGGGCTGACCGACAACAGCTGCCCGAACACGTTCAGCACCCCGAACCTGGCCGCCGACCTCGTGGCAGCGGGCAAGAGCTTCACCGGTTACGCGGAGGACCTGCCGGCCGCCGGGCCGGCGGCGTGCACGAGCGGGAACTACTTGCGCGCACATGTGCCCTGGGCCAACTTCCCCAGCGTGCCCGCCTCGGCCACGCAGTCCTTCACCAGCTTCCCGCAGGCGGCGGGAGGCAACTTCGCGGCGCTGCCGACGGTGTCCTTCGTCACCCCGAACATCTGCCACGACATGACCACCTGCGGGATCGGCACCGGCAACGCCTGGCTGCAGAACCGGCTGAGCGCCTACGCCCAGTGGGCACTGACCAACCAGAGCCTGCTGATCGTGACCTTCGGCTCGGACAACGGCACCAGCGCCAACCACATCCCCACCATCTTCTACGGCGACCAGGTGATACCCGGGCAGTACAGCGAGCAGATCAACCACTACAACGTGCTGCGGACCATCGACGACGCCTACGGCCTGACCCCCGAGGGGGCGGCGGCCACCGCCACCCCGATCACGGATGTGTGGAGTGGCACCTCCCCCTCCCCGTCCTCCACCTCGGTTTCACCGTCGCCGTCGATGTCGAGCTCGTCCCCGGCCGGCTCGCTCCCGGCGTTCAAGCACATTGTCATGGTCGTCTTCGAGAACCATGCCTACAGCCAGGTCATCGGCTCCTCGTCCGCTCCGTACTTCAACGCGTTGTCCAAGCTGGGCGCGAACTTCACCCAGTCCTTCGCGATCACCCATCCCAGCCAGCCGAACTACCTGGACCTGTTCTCCGGCAGTACGCAGGGAATCACCACCGACAGCTGCCCGCACACCTTCAGTACGCCCAACCTGGCCGCTGACCTCATCGCCGCGGGCAAGACCTTCGGCGGCTACGCGGACTCGCTGCCCGCGGCCGGTGCCAGCGTGTGCACCAGCGGGAACTATGCCCGCAAGCACGCCCCCTGGGTCAACTGGACCAACGTGCCGTCCTCGGTCACCCACAACTTCACCTCGTTCCCGCAGAGCAGCGGCGGCGACTTCGCGGCGCTGCCCGATGTCTCCTACGTCATCCCGAACCTGTGCAACGACATGCACAACTGCTCGGTGGCCACCGGCGACTCGTGGCTGAGCGCGCACATGAAGGCCTACGCCGACTGGGCGGTGGCCAACGACAGCCTGCTGATCGTGACCTTCGACGAGGACGACGGCAGCCACGGCAACCAGATCGCGACCATCTTCGTGGGCGCCCATGTGGTCCCGGGGAACTACAGCGAGCACATCAACCACTTCAGCATCCTGCGCACGCTGGAGGACGAATACGGCCTGGCCCACGATGGGGCCGCTGCGGGCAGCGCCCCCATCACCGGCATCTGGTCCTGACCGGGTCGCGGGCGCATCTGGTGAGTCGGTAATCTGTTAGGCCGTTCCCCGGAACCCGGTCCGCCCGGGAACCCGCCTCGCCCAGGAGCACGATGGAAAACACGACGCTCGGCCGTGGTGGCCCGGTGGTCTCCCGGGTGGGCCTCGGGCTGATGGGCATGTCCGGGATCTACGGCCCCGCCGATGACGCCGAGAGCACCGCCACCATCCGCGCGGCCCTGGACGCCGGGATCACGCTGCTGGACACCGGCGACTTCTACGGCATGGGCCACAACGAGATGCTGCTGGCCGGTGCCCTGCGCGGGGTGGCGAGGGACAGTGTGTTCATCGCCGTGAAATTTGGCGCACAACGAGATCCTGGGGGAGCCTTCGTCGGGACGGACATGAGCCCGGCGGCGGTGAAGAGCTCCCTGGCGTACTCGCTGCGGCGGCTCGGCACCGACTACGTGGACCTGTACCAGCCCGCCCGGCTCGACCCGCGGGTCCCCGTCGAGGACACGGTGGGCGCCATCGGGGAGATGATCACGGCGGGCTATGTGCGCTATGCCGGGCTGTCGGAGGTGGGGGCGGACACGATCCGGCGGGCGCACGCGGTCCACCCGGTCGCCGCGCTCCAGATCGAGTACTCGCTGATGAGCCGGGGCATCGAGGGCGGCATCCTGCCCGCCGTCCGTGACCTGGGGATCGGGGTGACGGCATACGGGGTGCTCTCGCGTGGCCTGCTCAGCCCCGCGACCGCCCGGCTGGCGGGGCCGGGCGACCCGCGCACCCGGTTCCCCCGCTTCCGTGAGCAGAACCTGGCGCGGAACCTGGAGCTGGTCACGGCCCTGGAGCGGATCGCGGCGGACCGGGGGGCCACCACCGCGCAGCTGGCGATCGCCTGGGTGCTCGCCCGCGGCGCCGACATCATCCCGCTCATCGGCACCAAGCGGCGCGACCGGCTGGCCGAGGCGCTCGGCGCCCTGGAGCTTGACCTGACGGCGGGGGAACTGGCCGCGATCGAGGCGGCGGTGCCGGCCGTAGCGGTCGCCGGTGACCGCTACGACGAGCACGGCATGGCCGGCCTGGACAGCGAGCGGGCGAGCTGAGCGGCGGGTCAGCCACCGCGGTAGGCGGCGGCGATCTCGCTGAGCCGGGCGTGCGCCCCGGACATCGGGTCCGCCTGCGGCAGGTACTGCTTGGGCATCTTGGCCACGCTGGTGTAGTTCGGGTCGCAGACGTTGGCCAGGGGTGACTCCACCATCTGGGTGATCAGCTGGTAGGCGTCGAGCGGGTCGAGCCCGTAGTCGGAGCCGAGCCACTGGACGAGGTCGAGCTGCGCGATCCGGAACGCGTCCTCCAGCGGCCGCGCCGAGCCCGCGGACATGATGTAGGTGTCCGACTCCAGCCGGGGCCAGGCACACGGTGTGCCCTTGATCAGGTCCACCGCGAGCACCGTGTTCATGGCGCACTCCACCGCCACGCCGCAGGTCTCGCCCTCACCCTGGCGGGCGTGGCCGTCGCCGAGGGAGAACAGCGCGCCCTCCACGTTGACGCCGAGGTAGCAGGTGACGCCGGCCCGCATCTCCGGGGTGTCCATGTTCCCGCCGAACGCGTCCGGCACCAGAGCGCTGCGCACCTCCAGGTTGGCTGGCGCCACCCCGACGGTCCCGTGCATCGGGTTCATCGGCAGGTCCACGGTGAAGTCGCCGTGCCGCGCGGTGAAGCGGCAGGTGCCCTTGCCGCGGTCGAACTGGTACATCCAGATCAGTTCCGGCAGCGGGTCGTGCAGCAGCGCGGTGACATGGGTGGCCGACAGCGCGCCGAACAGCGGCACCGTGGTGGACGCGCCCCAGTCGCGGGCCGGCTCGATCGAGATGAAATGAACGGCCAGGGTGTCGCCGGGCTGCGCGCCCTCGATGTAGAACGGCCCGGTCTGCGGGTTGAGATAGGGGAACTCGCAGACCTGCGAGACCAGGTCGTTCTCACTGCGCACCCGGCCGGCGAAGCAGTCCTCGGTGAACACTTCCAGCACGGCGGGCGGGGTGACCCGGACGGCGGGCGCCGCACCGCCGAACGTCCATGCGTACTGCCCCGGCTCCGGCCGGAAGGCGATGACCTGTGGCGTCATGACTCGTATTCTTCCAGCGGGTCCAGGTGCACCAGCCCGACCTCCACCACCCGGCGCGGGTCGTGCAGGTACAGGTAGATCAGGTAGATCACGCCGAGGAGCATGAACCCGGCCACGCCGGGGCCCATGTAGGAGTACGGCGGCGTTAGCGGGGCAACGAACGAGAACACCTTCAGGCCGGCCGCGGTCAGCCACGCGGGGACGAAGGTGAGGATGCCCAGTACCGGGATGAGCAGATGCAGCAGTGGGTTGAAGCCGCTGCCGCGGCGGGCGAAGAAGCCGATGCAGGCCGCGTTCATCAGGATGTAGATCGCCACCAGGACGATGACCAGCGCGGTGGCGACCATGATGAAGGCGGTCACCGGGTCGTAGCCGAGCCCGAGGCCGAGCGTCACCGCCACCGTGATGACGAAGGCGGTCCAGATGGCCATGACCGGGGACCGGTGCTTGGCGTGCACCTGCGCCAGGAACCGCGGGAAGGCGCCGATCCGGCCCATCGCGTAGGCGGTGCGGGTGGAGACGTTCACCCCCGCGTTCGCGTTGGCGATGGTGGAGTTGACGATGGCCAGGAACACGAAGAACCAGAACAGGCCATACAGCGAGCGGGCCATGCCCTCCCAGGAAGCCGCGCCGGTCCCGGTGGTGAACCCGGCGAACTTGGCCGGCCCGTACGCGACGTCCACCGCGTAGGTGGTGAAGACGTAGAGCACACCGATGAGCAAGGTGGCCAGCATCACGGCCCGGGGGATCGTCTTGCGCGGGTTGCGGGTCTCCTCGCCGAGCGGCGCGGCGCCCTCGAAGCCGCCGAACGCCAGGATCGTGTACACCGATCCGCCGATCACGCCGGCGATGCCCTTGTAGCCGGACGGTGTGTACTTCGTGGTGAAGACGCTGAGGGTGTTGCCACTGCCCGCGTGCACGATCAGGAAGACCGCGAGCACGACGAAGACGCCGATCTCGAACAGGCCGAGCACGGTGCCCAGCCGGGCCGAGGTGCGGATGCCGTAGTAGCCGGCCGCGAGCACGATCACGGCACCGGCCAGCGCCCACGGCCACCACAGGTTCGCCGGGTACCCGTGGAGCTCCGAGCTCAGCGTGGCGGCGGTGGTGAATCCGAGCTGGAGCAGCACCAGCGGCGGGATCAGGAAGCCGACCAGCACATATCCCCAGGCCACCAGGAACCCGATGGAGGGATGCAGGCCCCGGGCGGCATAGGTGGCCAGCGACCCGGCCGATGGCATCTCCCTGGCCAGCAGGCCGATGCTGGAGGCGCAGAACAAGCACGCGACCAGGGCGAAGACCACCGCCAGGGGGAGCGAACCGCCGGCGAAGACGACACCGGCCGGGATCGACGCGGCGATCGCGGCGCCCGGCGCCATGTCGGTGATGCTCTGGAACGCGACCTCGCGCAGGCCGATCGCGTCGCGCCGCAATCCGGTGGTGGACCCGGTTGTCCTCGCTGCTTCTGTCGCCATTGACGCCCTCCCAGGCCGCAGCACCTCGATGCCGGGATGGTCTCACGGCCGGCCGGGGTCACACCAGGGCAAATCCGCGCAACTGCCCGATCCCTGGCGGCTGCCGCGCTGGAAACGGCATAATCGGGCTCATGCACCCGGACCGGCCCGCGCCCGCCGACGCCGGCGGGTGGCCGCGCCGGGGCGCCCTGGACGACCTGCGGGAGCGGCTCGCACGGTTACCGCCCAGCCATCCCTCCGCCCCCACCTACGGTGAGCGCCGCGGTGGTTCAGGGGAGGCTGACGGGTCCAGGCAGCCCGACGACCTGAGGCAGCCCGACGACCCTGGGAATCCCGAGAGCGGGGAGGAGCCGGAGGGCTGGCAGGAGCCTGAGGGCTCAGGCGGCCCTGATGACCCGCCGGAACCCGGGGAGCCGGAGGGAGATGCGGGCGCGGGGGGCCGCGGGCGGCCGGGCGGGCATGGCAGGACCGGCGGCCGGGGCGGCGAGGGCCGGGCACTGGAGCCCGGTGTGGGCGGCTCCGGGCTGGGCGAGCCCTACCGGCCCTGGTTCTTCGGCGGCGAGTCGCCCAAGCCCTGGTTCAGTGACGATCGCCATGGCCGTTCGGGCTGAACGCGGCCGGGTCCAGGCCCTGGTGGGGCAGCGAGACATCGGCGGCGACATCGGCACCCAGCCGGACCCGGTCCCCGTCCCGGAGCCGCGCTTCGGTGCCGGGCAGCACCCGGTCGCCGTTGATGAAGGTGCCGTTGGTGGACTGCTCGTCGCGGATGGTCGCCTCGCCGGAGTCGCTGACGGTGACGGTCGCGTGCCGCCGGGAGACGTTGTCGTTCTGCACGAAGGCGGCCGCCACCAGCGACTCCCCGGGGTCACGGCCGAGGACCAGTGAGGTGCCGGCCGGCACGTCCACGTTGCCGGTGGCGAACGACAGCCGCAGTACCACCGGCGAGATCGGCCCGCTGGACCGGGGGAGCCTGCGGTGGCAGGCCGGGCAGGACAGCATCGACCGGTCCGGGATCGCCACGCCGCAATGCGGGCAGGACGCCGGTGCCAGCGAGGTGGCGGTGGAACCGTCACGCCGCACGTACTCCTGCATCACCGTCGGCGGGGTGGCAGGCTCGTCCACGGCACTGGGCGGCCGCGGCAGGTTCGCGCCGCAGGTGAAGCAGATCAGGTCGTCCTGCTGGACTGCGGCTGCGCAGCCAGGGCAGGTGAGGGTCGCCATGACGTCCTCCGGACGGCGGCAGATCGGCTGAGATGTGTCACTGTCGAGATTAGGGCATCTCCCGCGGCGCGACACACCCGAACGCGGTCCCCGCCCGTCCGCCCCGGCCACTGCGGTGCGCCGCCCGGGGCCGTAGCATCACAGACGTTGGGGCCCGCGGCCAGCGGCGCCGACCGGGACTGGCCGGGGGCAGGCCAGCGGTGTCCGCGCGCAGCGATCCTGCCAAGGGGGCAGCCATGATCAGCTACCGGCTCAGCGACGACCATGAGGAACTGCGGGCCACCGTGGCCGGATTCGCACGGGACGTGGTGGCGCCGGTGATCGGCGGTTACTACGAGCGGGGGGAGTTCCCCTACGACATCGTGGCCCGGATGGCCAAGCTCGGCCTGTTCGGCCTGCCGTTCCCGGAGGAGTACGGCGGCATGGGGGGCGACCTGTTCGCCCTGTGCCTGGCCCTGGAGGAACTCGCCCGGGTGGACTCCTCGGTGGCGATCACGCTGGAGGCGGCGGTGGCGCTGGGCGCCATGCCGATCTACCGGTTCGGTACCCCGGAGCAGCGCCGGCAGTGGCTGCCCGACCTGTGCTCGGGGGAGCGGCTGGCCGCGTTCGGGCTGACCGAGCCCGGCGGCGGGTCCGACATCCCCGGCGGCATGCGCACCACCGCCCAGCTGGTGAAGGGGGACGGGGAGGCGGGTGGGGAGTGGGTCATCGACGGGTCGAAGGCCTTCATCACCAACGCCGGCACCGCCATCACCTCACTGGTGACCGTGCTGGCGATCACCGGCACCCGCTCCGGCGCGGGTGCCGCCGGCGCCGGCGAGCGCCCGGAGATCTCGGCCATCATCGTCCCCGCTGGCACGCCCGGCTTCACGGTGGGACGCGAGTACTCCAAGGTCGGCTGGTGTGCCTCGGACACCCGGGAACTGGCCTTCTCCGCCTGCCGGGTGCCCGCCGGCCATCTGCTCGGCGAACGGGGCCGGGGATACTCCCAGTTCCTGCAGATACTCGACGAGGGCCGGGTGGCGATCGCCGCGCTGGCCACCGGACTGGCCGCGGGCTGTGTGTCCGAGTGCCTGCGGCATGTCGGCGAGCGGGAGGCGTTCGGCCACCGGCTCGGCTACTACCAGGGGATCCGGTTCACCCTCGCGGACATGGAGGCCAGGGTGCACACCGCGCGGCTGGCCTGGTACGACGCGGCCGCCCGGCTGTCGGCGGGGGAGCGCGCCAAGAAGCAGGCGGCGGTCGCCAAGCTGACCGCCTCGAACGCGGCCATGGACAACGCCCGCGACGCCACCCAGATCTTCGGCGGCTATGGCTATATGAACGAGTACCCGGTCGCCCGCTTCTACCGGGACGCGAAGGTGCTGGAGATCGGGGAGGGCACCTCGGAGGTCCAGCGGATGATCATCGCCCGGGAGCTGGGCCTCGCGGAGACCGGCTGACCGGCCATCCCGCGAGGGAGGCCAGAAACTCAGCGGAAGATCATGTTCTGCACGTTGAGCTGGTTGCCGTTGATGCCCGGGATCACGTTGAAGAAGAACATCAGGCTGACCACGCGCTGCAGGTCACCGGCGGTCATGGCGGTCGGGTACTGGCCGAGGGTGACCAGCGAGGCGTCCTCTGCGGACAGGTCGACCGACCCCTGCAGCGTCGACCGGACCGGCGCCGCCTGGCCCGCGATTGTCTGCGCTCTTACCAGCGCCGCCTTGAAGGCAGTGACCGCCGCGTGGTGCGTGCTGGCGAACGAGCGGAGGCTGAAGTACCCATCGAGCGGCAGGCTGGCGGTGGCGCCAGTGCATGAGTCCAGCACCGGGACCGCGCCGAGCTGCGCCTCCGCGTCGAAGATGGTCGGCTCGGTGGCCAGGATCGCGTCCACCTGGCCGCTTTGCAGGTCCGCGATCAGGTCCTGGGGCGGCAGCGGCTGCCAGGTGATGCTGGCCGGGTTGACGTTGTCGTTGTTCAGCACCGACTGGGTGGCCACGGTCTCCAGGGTGTACGGCAGGCCCCTGGACGCGCCCTGCTGCGCTTGGCTGGGCATGACGTCGGCCGGCGTGGTGCCGATCGACTTGCCCCGCAGGTCCTTCGGCGTGACGATGCCCGACCCCGGCAGGGTGAGCACCTCCATCATGTTCGACGCCGCGTCGTAGCCGTCCGCCACGATCACCATGTCCAGGTGGCTCTTGTTCTTCTGGGCGGTAGCCTCCGCCTGCGCCTGCGCGTAGAAGAAGTCGGCGTAGTCGCCAAACGCCACGTCGATCTTGCCGGCCTGCAGGTCCCTCAGCTCGGCCCGGACCGAGGTGTAGGTGAGGATGCGGACGTTGAGGCCGGCCTTCTGGAACAGCCCCTGCTGGCTGGCGATGTAGAGCGGCGCGTCGCCGACCGAGGGGGCCGCCCCGATGGTGATCGTGCCCGAGGCGGTCGGCATCGCCGCCGACGACGACATGCCGGGCACCCGGCAGCCGGCCACCACGACCAGGCTCGCCAGTACAGCTGTCACACCGGCGAGGACGCGTACCGGGCGGCCAGCCCTGCGGTGGCCCGCGGTCCAGCTGCCGACCGGGACAAGCCTCATGGATCTCCTTGGCGCAAGACAGGACGGTTACGGACAGTTCGGAACATGCCGTAGCGCCAGAGAGTACCCTACTAGCGGTGGCCGGCAGGGCAAACGTCCGTTACATCAGCTTTTTCAGCTCATGCGGGAATTGCTGTCTGTTGGCCGGTTAGCGGTTAGGGTTAGCCCCTAGTCGCGCCGTGCGCAGAGCTCGCACAATCGTTACCCGCGGAAGGGGTGCGTCATGTCGGTTCCGCCGCAACGCCCGCTGGCCTGCGGGCTCGTCACGGCACCCAGGTGAGAGGTCCACAGGCAGTGCGCTCGCGTAGCAAGAAGACCCCGGCCGGCACCCGTGCGGCCGACGGCGAGCAGGCGCCCGTAGGCTCTGCGTTCGGCCAGGCTGCGACGGAGCCGGTGGCTGGTGGCGAGCAGAACGGCCGGGCTGGCGACCCAGGCCCAGGTGGCGCGCCTCAGGCCGTGACGCCGGCCAGCAGGACAGCCCCCGGGCGCGGCCTGAAGAACTGGCGTGTCCGCTCCCGGCTGCTCCTGCTCATCACCATCCCGACCATCACCGCCGTGGTGCTGGGCGGCATCCGGATCACCTCCTCGGTCCAGAGCGCCGTGGCCTATCAGCGGGTGCTGCAGCTGGCCAATCTCAGCAACGACATCACCATCCTGGTCCAGCGGCTGCAGGACGAGCGCGACCAGACCGCTTACTTCATCGCCCAAGGGGCCAATGGCGGCCGGGCTGTCAGTTCGACCACCGGGGCGACCGGGCTGACGGTTGTGATCACCCAGCGTCACGACACTGAGCATGCGGCCGCGGTCGTCGACGCGGATCTGCGTCAGCTCGGCGGGTCGTTCCCGGCGCTGACCCGGCAGGAGGCCTCGACGGCCCTCACCGACCTGACCAACCTCCCGTACCTGCGGCTGGCGGCGACCCAGAGCGACCTGCCCGCCCTGGTGGTCGTGCAGAAGTACACCAACCTCATCAGCGACCTGCTCGTGCTCGAGGACAACACGGCAACCGGAGCCAGTGACGCCACCCTGTCGCAGACGGTGCACGTGCTCGGCCTGGTGTCGCGGATGAAGGAGGACGCCTCCCAGCAGCGGGCGATCCTCACCGCGGCGCTGATCCAGCGCGGCTTGGACCCCTCCTCCCAGGCGGCACTGGTAGCCGCGCAGTCGGACCAGGCGGCAAACCTGGCGTCGTTCAACCTGTCCGCCACCACCGCCCAGCGGCAGCTGTTCCAGAACAGCGTGTCCAGGTCGCTGGTCCCCCTCGCCAGCTCGGAAGAGCAGCAGGCGCTGTCGATGGGGGCGTCGCTCCAGGCCGACCCGATTACGGCGGACGACTGGTACGGCGCCATGACGAACGAGATCAACTTCCAGATGGGGTCGGTCCAGAGCAGGCTGGTCGGCGACATCATCGCCCGGACCAAGGCGCTGCGTAACCAGGCGGTCGTGAACGCCCTGGCCATCGCCGCGGCGGTCCTGCTGGTCCTCGCGCTGGCGCTGCTGTTCACCGTGGTGGTGGCCCGGTCGATGGTCCGCCCGCTGCGGCGGCTGCGGGCGGGCGCGCTGGAGGTTGCCGGTGTGCGGCTGCCGGAGACGGTGCGCCGCATGAGCGAGTCGGAGGGCGCGGCCGCGCCGCTGGATGTCGAGCCCATCGACGTGGATTCCTCCGACGAGATCGGTGAGGTCGCCCGGGCCTTCGACCAGGTCCACCGGGAGGCACTGCGGCTGGCGTCCAACGAGGCCGCGCTGCGCGGCAACGTCAACGCCATGTTCGTGAACCTGTCCCGGCGCAGCCAGTCGCTGGTCGAACGGCAGATCCGGCTGATCGACGACCTGGAGCAAGGTGAGCAGGACGCGGAGCGGCTGGCGAACCTGTTCCAGATGGACCACCTGGCCACCCGTATGCGCCGCAACTCGGAGAACCTGCTGGTTCTCGCCGGCCACGAGGTCTCCCGGCGGTGGACCCAGTCGGTGGCGCTCGTGGACGTCCTGCGTGCGGCGGTGTCCGAGATCGAGCAATACGAGCGGGTGACACTTAACGTTCAGCCTGGAATTTCTGTTCGTGGCCAAGGCGTCAATGACGTCGTGCACCTGATCGCAGAGCTGGCGGAGAACGCGTCCTCGTTCTCCGCCGCCGACACCCCGGTGAAGGTTTCGGGCCATCTGCTCAACAGCGGCGGGGTGCTGCTCGACATCACCGACCAGGGCGTGGGCATGGGCGCCGAGGAGATGGCACACGCCAACTGGCGGCTGGACAACCCGCCGGTGGTGGACGTCGCGGTCTCCCGGCGCATGGGCCTGTTCGTGGTCGCCCGGCTGGCTGCCCGGCACGGTATCCGGGTGCGGCTGCGGCCCGCCTCGGCAGGCGGCCTGACCGCGCTGGTCTGGCTGCCCGATGAGGTGATCTCGCACGAGTCGTCGTCCGCACCCGCGGGGATGCGCCGCTTCGATATGCCCCCGCCGGGCGTCGCGACCTCCGGCGCCGCCGGTGCCACGGCCGGGTTCGGCGGGACATCGGACTGGCCGGTGGACGCCGCGCCCGACGAGCGCTCGGCGGCGGCACAGGCGGTCAATGCCGCCCGCACCCCACGGTTCGCTCCGCTGCGGCCCGACCTCGGCGACACCGCGGCGTTCTCGGCGCTTGACCCGGACATGGACGCACCCGCCCCGGCCGAGACCGGTGGCCTGCCGTCCTACGACACCGCCAGCACCGGTGCCTTCGACAGCCCCCGTTCTGGTGCTTTCGACAGTCCCGGTTCTGGTGCTTTCGACAGCCCTGGCTCGGGTGCTTTCGACAGCCCTGGCTCGGGTGCTTTCGACATGCCCAGCGCGGCCACCTACGAGACCAGCGCCCCGGCAAGCTACGACACGGGCGCTGCAGCGGCTTACGACACCGGCACCACGGCGGGCTTCGGTTCCGGCTCCGGCGCCGGTATCTACGACACCGGCGCTGCGGCCGCCCATGACACCAGCGGAATCTCCATGATCGGCTCCGGTTCCATGCCGGCGGCGGTGACCGGGCCGTTGCCGGTCTACGGCGCCCCGACCCGCTCCGAGCGGCAGTTCTCGGGTGGCGCGGACAGCGGCAGCGACCTGCCGTTCCGCAACCTGGCCGGCCAGACGTCACGCGGGGTCATCGTGCCGCCGGCGGTCAGCGCGGCAGAGGAGCACCGGCTGCCCATCTTTGAGTCCGTGGAGTCCGACTGGTTCCGCCGTGGCCGGCACGGCGCAGCGCGGACCGGACAGGTCGCAGCCAGCGTGGGCAGCAGCGGTGGCTGGAGTTCGCCCGCGGACGAGGGCTGGCGGGCGGCGGAAGCCGCGCACGCCCCCACGTCCGGCGGAGTAACGCTTTCCGGGCTGCCCAAGCGGGTACCCCGGGCTAACCTCGTCCCCGGCACGGTGGGCGGGGAGGTGGCGCCCGCGTCGGCGGCGCCCGCGCAGGCCAGGTCGGCTGCGCACGCAAGAGATCGGCTGGCTAGTTTCCAGCGAGGGATGCGAGAAGGACGGGCGGCCGCCCGTGATGGCGAGGCGCCCAGCGGTGAGGACAACAGTGCAATCTAACGCTCCAGTAGGCAATCCCCGCGACGTGATGGAGGTGGTCACGCTGAGGCCACGGAGAGAGGGGGATAGGTGAGCCCGCTAGCCCGTCCGGTCCAGGACCTGAACTGGCTGATCACGAATTTCGTCGAGCGGGTCGCGTCTGTCGCGCACGCGATTGTTGTCTCGGCTGATGGTCTTCCGATGGCGTTCTCCAACGGCTTCCCGGCGGACCGCGTGGACCAGCTCGCAGCGGTGACCTCCGGGCTCACCAGCTTGACGCAGGGTGCCGCGCGAGTGTTCGAGGGCGGCCCGGTGAGCCAGACGGTCGTTGAGATGGAGCGGGGCCTGCTGCTCGTGATGGCGATCAGCGACGGGTCGAGCCTGGCAGTGCTCGCCGCGGCTGATTGCGACATGGGGCTGGTGGCCTACGAGATGGCGCTGCTCGTGGAGCGGGTGGGGCGCGCTCTCACCCCGGACATGCGCGGCGCGCTTCGGTCGGAGGATGGCAGGCAGTGACAGGAGAGACTTGTGGCCGGCCCCGGCCAGGATGAGTGGCCGCAGGCCGGCGGAAAACGTGGGTCCTCGAATGGAATGCGCGGATCCAGCAGCGACAGTCCTGGGAGCTCCCTGGTCCGGCCGTATGCGGTAACCGGTGGGCGTACCAAGCCCCGGTACCAGCTGCAGATCGAGGCTATGGTGGCAGCGTCCCACTACGAGGCACGCGATCTGTCTGTCCTCAGTCCTGAGTGTCAGGCGATCCTGGGCTTCTGCCGGGACTGGCGCTCCGTGGCGGAGATATCCGCGGTGCTCAGGATGCCCTTGGGTGTCGCCCGGGTCCTCATCGCCGACATGGCGGTGGAAGGACTGGTCAGGGTTCACCAGCTTGATCACGCCCAGGGTCGTCCGGACCTTAACCTGCTCGAAAGGGTGCTCAGTGGACTTCGCAAGCTCTAGGCCCGCGCGGAGCAACACGGGGGAGACCGCGATGACTTCGGTCAAAATCGTGGTCGCAGGCGGCTTTGGCGTGGGCAAGACCACTTTCGTCGGGTCGGTCTCGGAAATCACCCCGCTGACCACCGAGGCGGTCATGACGGCCGCCAGTGCGGCGGTCGATGACCTGTCACACGTGCCCGACAAGACCACCACGACCGTGGCGATGGACTTCGGCCGGGTGACCCTCGATGCCGGGCTCATCCTGTACCTTTTCGGCACCCCCGGGCAGCACCGGTTCTGGTTCATGTGGGATGACCTCATCCAGGGTGCCATCGGCGCGGTGGTGCTGGTCGACACCCGTCGGCTGGCGGACTCCTTCCCCGCGGTCGACTATTTCGAGACGGCCGGGCTGCCGTTTGTCGTGGCGATCAACGGTTTCCACGGCGAGTTCCCGCACACCATGCAGGATGTCCAGGAAGCCCTGTCGGTCAGCCCGAACGTACCGATCGTGGAATGCGACGCACGTGGCCGCGCGTCCACCAAGGCGGCCCTCATCGCACTGGTCGAGCACGCCATGACGATGCAGATGAGCGTGCGCTAGCGAGGCGATGTCCTCAGGTCGCCGCTGCGCTAGCTACGGTAGGGTGCACGCGCGGTGGTGCATGCCCGCGCGCGGGGCGGTAGCTCAGCCGGTTAGAGCAGCGGACTCATAATCCGCCGGTCGTGGGTTCGAGTCCCACCCGCCCCACCGACCGATGGTGACATCGGTACTCCTGTGACTCACGCTCACCTGCCGCTTCGGCTGCTGTCGGGGGTACCGATCGGCCGGTTCACCGCGGCAGCTGATTATCGTGGCCGGTAGGCGTCACGGCGGCGGGCAACCGCCAGCACGGTGATGACGTGCTTAGGTCATCGATGGTGTACAGGGCGCGGTAGTCTCCGCGCCGGGTTGTCCAGACGGCGTCAAAGGGTGCCTCTAACGGTTTGCCCAGCCGGTATAGGTTCTTCACGCCCGAGCCGCACCAGCGCGGTGAGTTACGAGACGGAGGCCACGAGATCACACCACCCCCTTGACGATCTCATCCATGCAGGCCCAGCGGGTCGTCTCATCGGCCGGATCGCCACCGGTCTGGGCTGCGGGCTGCTTCAGTCTTGCCGTGGTGAGTGGCACCCTGGGACTTCCACGTCTTCGGTCTGCACGTCGGGAATCTACTCGGGGATGTCCGTTGGGCGGCAGACGGGAGCATTGCCTCGCCACGCGAGTCTCGCGTCGCGCTAGTCTCGGCACCGTGAGGTCACTGAGTCGTGCGGCATTGGACGCGATGATCGCGGAGGCGACGGTCGACTGCTACAACGACAGCGAGTGCATCACGGGTTTCTACACCATGCTCGACGAGCATCTCGGCATGCCGTTCCAGGCCGTGGTGCTGGGGGTCGAGGCCACCGTGACAGGCATCGACCTGACCGAGGATGAGCAGATCGTGGCGGTCTGCGCTCGTGGCCGGTCGCGACAGCGCATCCCGATCCTGGATCTGCCGTTGCCGACACCACCGCCTGGGGGCGCGGAGTGGATCGAGGCATACCGCCACTGGTGGAAGTGACTCAAGCTCGATGAGCGACGCAAGCCCGTTGCGTGACATCGGGGAGCACCGGGTGCGCCTGATGGAACAGGAAGCCCAGCTCAACCTGCGCACGGTGCTGGAGCTGTGCGCGGAGGGTGAGCTGCGGTGCAGCGAGAAGACCAGCCGTCCCTCCGCGGTGCTGAGCCCACGACCGCGTTGACTGTGCCCGCGGCGATCCCTGCGACGAAGATCGCGACTGCCTCAGCTGTCCCCACGCGCTCCCCACATGACCAGGGGCCTGTGGATGACCTGGAGCGACTCGTCATGGTCGGGATTGCCCCAGGACCCGAACATCATCGCGCCCAGGCAGAGCGGGCTGACCTGACGCCGGTCGCGCCAAGCACTCGCATCTCCATAGATCCACCCTATCGGCGGGTCC
>DATKRG010000192.1:0-4898 GCA_035532275.1 Streptosporangiaceae bacterium
TCGTGCACGGCTGGCGGGAACTAGCTGCCGCACCTCAGGCCGTCCTGGACGACTGGGGCCGCCGGCACCTGGACGACCTCGCCGCCGCCGAAACCCGGTGGCTGGCCGCCGCCGACGGCAAGACGCTCGTGCACGGCGACATCAACGCGTCGAACCTGCTGATCACCGGCACCCGGTCGGTGTTCCTGATCGACTGGGCCCAGCCCGCCTGCGGCGCCGCCTGGCTCGACATCGCTGACCTGGTCCCGCACCTGATCCTGGCCGGGCACACGCCCGCCCGCGCGGAGCAGGCACTCGCCGCCGTACCCGCCTGGCGCGACGCAGACCCCGACGTCATCACCAGCTACGCGATCGCGTTCGCCGGCTACTGGACCCGCGTGTCCCGCCAGCCCGCCCCGCCCGGCGTGCCGAACCTCCGCGCCTACCAGGCCCGCGCCGCAATCGCGGCCATGACGTGGGCGGCCTACCGCACCGGCTGGGCTTGATCCCAGCGCTCCCGCGCTTATTGGCACTGGGCTGACTTACGCGTCACGGGACACGGCTGCGGCGGCCTGCGAGGCCACCGCCCGCAGCGCGAACGCCGGGACGGGAGAGCAGGCCGGGCGCGGGCTGCCCGTGAACGCGGCTGCGGGGTCGATGATGCCGGCGGTCAGGCGCGCCACTGGGTCGGTGAAGAACACAATGAACACGGCGGCCTCTTCCAGGCGGCTGATCCAGGTCTTCGTCCCGGTGAGCCGCCACGTGCCACCGCGGTGCGCGGTAGCCGCGGTGGCGGTGGCGTGGACCTGGCTGCCGCCGTGCGGCTCGGTGATCGCGATCCCGGGCAGGTCTCCGGCCAGCAGGCGGGGCGGCCACCGGTCACGGGCCGACGGTGACGCATGGCGGGCGATCAGGCGGCCGTGCCCGAGCCCGGTCGCATCGCGCAGGTCGGCGTCGTGATACCCGCAGATGAACTGCATCAGCGCCTGGAGCACCGCCGGGCGGCCGGACCCGCCGTCACGGGCAGGCACGGCGACGGCGAAATCCCCGGACGTGGCGAGTTCGCGGCGGATCCGCGCCAGCCGCTGGCTGCGCAACTGCGGCTCGACACCCGGCCCGACCGGATACCCGGCCAGCAGCCCGCCCAGGGCGTCCTCGAACCGGCCGAGCCGCCGCGCGTCCAGTTCGGTGAGTCCGGGAACGCCGGGCAGCAGCGGGGCCAGACACAGCCCCGGCACCGGGGTAGACATGCCCCACCGCGTATCCGCGCTCAGGTTTTCCTACCAGCGCATGCTCCTCCACACAGGCGCAGTCCCGCAGCACCGTGCCGCCGCAGATCACGGCATAGGCCCCGACGCTGCAGCCAGGCCCGATCTCCACTGGGCGCACCGTTCCCCGGTCGTCGGCGGGAATGAACGCCGCATTGAGGGTTGAGGTGCGTTCCCTCGCCTGCCAGCAGCAGTCCCGACTTGGCCAGCTCAGCGGCGCTGACCGCCTCGCCCGGCGCGAATCTGTGCATGCTCACCATGTCCTCCTCCGTGACGCGACCTGCTCCCAGGAAGCGCCCCGGGAACACCGCACGGAAGAGCCGCTGGCGGAGGCCGCAAAGGGCTTGCACACCCTGCAAACGCTCGTGCACCTAGCGCGAAACGCGGTTACCGTCAGAAGGGGACGCGTGCGCGGAGAAGCCGATGACACCGAACAACCCTGCGGGGCCTGTGCAAGCCGCGCCCGGGTGCCGGCCGGGACAGCGGGCGGGCGCCATCATCCGTGCCGCCCGGCTCGCTGCGGGCCTGACCCTGGCCGAGCTTGGCCTGCGCTGCGGATACTCCGCCTCGCAGGTCTCCCGTTACGAGCGCTGCATCCAGCCGCTTACCGACATCACCCTGCTGCACCGGTTCGCAGGGGCACTCGCGATCCCGCCGCAGATCCTCGGCCTGGCCCCGCTGGACGGCAGGCAGGGCGGGCGACACGCCGGCGCCGGCCGCCAAGAAGGGACCGCCCAGGCTTATGGGCCTAATGTGAGCCGTGAATTCCAGCCGGAGGGCGGTGAGGATGCGGTTCCCCGGAAATCAACCGTGTTGCGGCTGGTCGTGTTGCGATCGGTGAAGGTTGGTGTCGTGTCTCGGCGTGTCTGGCAGCTAGGGTGCGAGCTGCTGGAGCAGCAACGGTCTTGCTTTCGGCCATCTCTGGCGTTCCGCAGGGAACCGGCCGAGTGCGGGCCAGGACGGTGTGATGCTCGACGTGCTGGCCAGTGGCTGGCATCGCTGGTGAGCGGCGGGATAAGGACCGCGTTGGGCAGCTGCCGGCGGCTTTGGTCAGCTGGGCTGCTGATCGGCAGGCCACTCGTATTCAAGGTGCCACTGGTGGGCTGGCATGACGTGCAGGCAGACCTCGACGGCCCGGCCGCCGGCGGTCCATCCGGTGTGGGTGACGTCGTAGACGCGCTGGTCGGGGCTCATCTTGAGGAACTCGGCCTCGTCTGCTGAGGGCGGCCGGATGTCGATTTCCTCGGTGATGCGGGCCTGGGCCAGGCCGAGGTCGGCGAACCGGCTGATGATCCCGCCGGGTCCGGAGTCCGTGTCTTCGATCGCGGTGCCGCCGGCGATCTCCAGCGGGATGTAAGAGTCGGCGATCTGGACTGGCGTGTCGTCGGCATACATCAGCCGGGCGCGCCGCACGCAGCTCTCGTCCTGGTCGCTGACCCCGAGGATGGCCGCCACCCGGGACGGCGGGACGGCCCGGGATACCGTCACGTCGGAGCGCGGCGCACGGCCCAGGGCGGTGATCTCGGCGGCGAACGCGCCCCGTCCGCCGGATCGCTCCCGGGCCTCGCGGGAATAGCGGAGCACTGCGTTACGCCGGATCGGCGGGATCTCGGTCACGAACGTTCCTTTCCCTCTATGCACATAGACCAGGCCCTCGGCCCGCAGGATCGACAGCGCGCGGTTCACCGTCACCCGGTGCACGCCGAGCCGTTCCGCGAGCTTCTCCTCGGTCGGCAGCTGGCCGCCGCGCGGGTACTCGCCCGCGGCGATGGCGTCCCGGAGCCGGGCCGCGACCTCGTGGTAACGGCAATCTTCCGGGCGTCTACTCACTATGTAGTTCCTAGTTCGGGAGTTGCGGTGGAAGATTTCGAGCGAGCCCGGGTGGACGCCTATTTCCGCCGGATCACGACCCGGTTCGCGACGGCCCGCCGGCCGTCCGCGGTCCTGATCACCCACCTGCTCGCCGACCGGCCATTGTTCGTCGCCGCTGCGGCGCGGCTGAGCACGGTCGCAGCGGTGCTGCCCAAGCCCAAGTCGATCAACTCCCGCGCGCTGCAGGAGATCATCCAGATGGCGCCCTGCGACACCCTCGACCGCAAGCGCCTTGCCCAGCCCGATGAGCTCATCAGCTACCTGGAGACGCGGGCAGCGGGCCAGGATCTGGTCCTGCTGGATGTCGGCGGCTATTTCGCCCCGGCCCTGGAGGATGCCTGTGCCCGCTTCAGCGGCCGTGTCCTGGGCGTGGTGGAAGACACCGAGAACGGGCTGCGCCGCTACCTGGGGGCCGGCAAGCTGCCGTGCCCGGTCTTCAGCGTTGCCCGCAGTCCGCTGAAGGACCCCGAGGACTACCTGGTCGGCCAGTCGGTGGTGTTCTCCGCCGAGGCGCTCCTGCGCGGCCGCGGTGACATCCTGCACGGCCGGCGGGCGTGCGTGATCGGGTTCGGGAAGATCGGGTCCAGTGTCGCCCGCCTGCTGCACGCCAAGCACCTGCAGGTCACCGTCTACGACACCGACGCCGTGCGCATGACCCAGGCCCTCGCCCAGGGATTCCGCACCGCCAGCAGCAGCACGGACGCGCTGGCCGGCGCGGGGGTGGTGATCTGCGCGACTGGCAACCTGGCACTGCGGGCAGACGACTTCGCCCGCCTGGCCAACGGTGCCTATGTCGCCTCGGTCACCTCGGCCGACGACGAACTCGAACTGGCCGGCCTCGACGTCCTGTATGACCGCAGCCCGGCTGGTGATCACATCGCCCGCTACGCCACCACCGGCCACTACTTCTACGTCCTCAACGACGGCAACGCCGTCAACTTCCTTCACGGCGCCTCAGTCGGCGCGTTCATCTACCTGATCCAGGCGGAGATCCTCGCGGCGACCGCCGCGCTCGCTGCGGGGCATCTCGAGCCGGGACTGCACCAATGCGATGACGACACCCGCAAGTTCATTGCGGCCACGTGGCTGCAGGTCTTCAATGGAGCACCATGACGATCACCAACCGCGATATCTCTGGCACTCTCAGCCGCTACCTGGCCAGCCACCCCGGCGAGCACGACAGCCTCGCCCCGCTGCTGTCCAGCCTCGCCGCCGGCACCGAAGTCACCGCCAGGTCGGCCACGCCCGGACACGTGACCTGCGGTGCGGCGGTCATCAACACCGCCGGCAAGATCCTCATGATCCACCACAACGCCCTGAACCGCTGGCTGCTGCCCGGCGGGCATCTCGACCCGGCCGACCCCGGGCTGCTCGCCGCGGCGCTGCGAGAACTCGCCGAGGAGACCGCCGTCTCCTGGCAGCAGGCAGTCAGCCCGCCCGGCCTCGATCGCGTCCCGCTCGACATCGACCTGCACCAGATCCCCGCCAACCCGGCCAAGGGCGAGCCCGCGCACTGGCACGCCGACTTCCGCTTCGCCTTCCTCGTGACAGACCCGGCCATATCCCTCCAGCTGGAAGAGGTCAGCGCCCACGCCTGGCGACCGCCGTCAACCCTGCAGACCGAGCGCCTCGCCGCCAAGGTCACCCGCCTGGCCGCCTGAGCCGGTCAGGAGCACCGCGAGGCCAGGGGCGGGAGCGCTGCCTGCTGTTAACTGCCGCACCTCGGGCTCGGGACCCCGCATTCGGCGAACAGGCGTAAGCGGCCTGACTGTGGACGAG
>DATKRG010000193.1:0-33206 GCA_035532275.1 Streptosporangiaceae bacterium
ATCCCAGAGCTAAGGGCAGGTTGCTCACGTGTTACTCACCCGTTCGCCGCTCGAGTACCCCGAAGGGCCTTTCCGCTCGACTTGCATGTGTTAAGCACGCCGCCAGCGTTCGTCCTGAGCCAGGATCAAACTCTCCGTTGAATGTCTATATGCAACCGCCTGCTGCCCACCGCCGACATGCGGTGGCGGAGCAGTCCAGCGGGCTGCTGACATGAAAGAGTGCCTCATCGGGCCGGACGAGCCGACCGTCGAGGCGATCATGGCATCCGTAGTGAGGTGATGCGTCGTTGCCGACTCAGCCCCTCACTGACGGGGTTTGTGCTTGTGCACTGGCTTTTAGCACGCTGTTGAGTTCTCAAGGAGCGGACGCGCACCGTCATCAGGCTTTCGCCTTGATTCGGGGGCAACCCTGCTAACTTACCAGCGAGGTATGAGTCTGTCAACCGCTTTCACGAGGTTTGACGGGCTCCGTCGCTCACTGTGGTACCCAGCATACCCCCGCCTGAGTCCGGCCATGACCAGGCCGCACCTAGAGAGGATCTTGTTTGCCGGCCCCCAGACGACCGCCGACTGGCGCTCGTGTGGTTCCTGTGGGGCAGGACGAAACACTAGGCAGCAAAGCGCTTTCCGTCAAATCGGGACGGCCGGGCGGCCCGGCCGTCCCGAGCCAGCTGGCGGTGGGCCGCGTGCTGGCCGGGGTTCGCTGGCCTGTCACCTGCCGTCCAGCCTGCGGAGTTGTGAACCGGCCTGCCGGAAGCCAGTGGACAGCGCCGGTAAAACCGATGGACAGTCCCGGCCGGTGACCGCAGAGTCGCCGCATGGACCTTCGCATCCAGTGCCTGTGCATCGATACCGCCGACCCGGCCAGGCTGGCGGGATTCTGGCAATCCGCCCTGGGCTGGCGCCGGACCCACGAGGAGGACGACCAGGTTGTGCTGGAGCCTCCCGCGGGCAGCCCCGAGGACGGGGTGGCCCCGGACCTGCTCTTCCTGCGCGTGCCCGAGCCGAAGACCGGCAAGAACCGCCTTCATCTCGACCTGCGGCCACGGGACCAGGCCGCCGAGGTGGCGCGGCTGGAAGGGCTCGGCGCACGGCGCGCCGATGTCGGGCAGGGGCCCCAGGTCAGCTGGGTGGTGATGGCTGACCCGGACGGGAACGAGTTCTGCGTACTGAAGCCGCTGCCACCGGCACAGCCCCCCGCGCCCTGACGGGCGCTTCCATGATCATGGTGGGTTTTGTGCGCCAGACACCGAAAAGCCACCACGATCATGGAAATCGGGGGCGGCCCGCGCCCCCGATGGCGGATGCTAGCTGCTGGCGGATGTTAGCTGCGGCTGACTTCCACGCCACCGACGGTGCGCTTGCCGCGGCGCAGCACCAGGAACCGCCCATGCAGCAGGTCGGCGGGCTCCGGCTCGGCCTCCTCGGCCAGCACCTTGCGGTTGTTCAGGTACGCCCCGCCTTCCGCGATCGCCCGCCGGGCAGCCGACTTGCTCGCCGCGATCCCGGTGGCGGCCAGCAGGTCCACCACCTTGGGCAGGCCCGCCGGGCCCGCCGGGACGGTCACCGATGGCACCTCGGCCAGCGCGGCGGCCAGGGTCCGCTCGTCCAGATCGGCCAGCTCACCCTGCCCGAACAGGGCCCTGCTCGCGGCCGCCGCCTGCGCGCACTCCTCCGCTCCGTGGACCAGGGTGGTCACATCCTCGGCCAGCACACGCTGTCCCACCCGGGCGGCCGGGTTCTCCCGGGTCTGCTGCTCCAGCACTTCGATCTCCTCGCGCGACCGGAAGGTGAAGACCCGCAGCAGGCCGGGCACCTCGTCGTCGGCGCGATTGATCCAGAACTGGTAGAACGCGTAGGGGCTCATCAGGTCCGGGCTCAGCCAGACGGCACCGCCCTCGCTCTTGCCGTACTTGGTCCCGTCCGGCTTGGTGATCAGTGGCGTGGCCAGGGCATGGACGGACACCCCCGTCACCCGCCGGATCAGGTCCACGCCAGCCACCAGGTTGCCCCACTGGTCGCTGCCGCCCAGCTGCAGCGTGCAGCCGTGCCGCCGGTGCAGCTCCAGGTAGTCGTAGGCCTGCAGGATCTGGTAGCTGAACTCGGTGTAGCTGATCCCGCCCGCTTCCAGCCTGGCCCTGACCGACTCCCGTGCGAGCATCTGGCTGACCGGGAAGTGCTTGCCGATGTCGCGCAGGAAATCCAGCGCGGGCAGGTGCTCGGTCCAGTCCAGGTTGCTGACTGTCAGCGCACCCGTCGGCCCCGGCTCGAAGTCGAGGAACTGGGCCACCTCACCGCGGATCCGCTCCACCCAGCCAGCGACCACCTCGCGCGGGTTGAGCACCCGCTCGGCGGACTTGCCGCTGGGGTCCCCGATCAGCCCGGTCGCGCCCCCCACCAGGCCGATCGGCCGGTGCCCGGCCAGCTGGATCCGGCGCATGGTCAGCAGCAGGACCAGGTTGCCGATGTGCAGCCCGGCCGCGGTCGGGTCGAATCCGCCGTAACAGGTGATCGGGCCGGACGCCAGAGCTTTGCGCAGCTCATCGACGTCGGTGGACAGCGCCACCAGGCCCCGCCAGCTGAGTTCGTCGAGGATGTCGGTCACCGCTGCATCGTCCCATCTCCAGCCCCGGGGGATGAAACTGGTTTCGTGCGAACCCGCGGCACGTGCGGCCGGTACACCGACACCGTCGGGTCGCCGGCCAGCCAGAACCGCCACGGGCGCTCGGCAGCGGAATTGACCCCGACCCGCGGCCCCTGGCTGACCGTCGGCCTGCCCTGGCCTTGCGGCCTCGGCCCCGCCAGCACCCGCAGCGGCGACCCGCGATCGCACACGTCGGCTCCGTCCCGGCTCCGGTCGATGCCCAGTGCCTGGCACAGCCGGGCGGGCCCGCGCGCCAGGTCGCGCC
Organism: Streptosporangiaceae bacterium; assembly: GCA_035532275.1. GTDB lineage: Bacteria > Actinomycetota > Actinomycetes > Streptosporangiales > Streptosporangiaceae > UBA9676. The sequence goes on from DATKRG010000193.1 coordinate 2,910, forward strand.
CGCCGGGGCCGGCCACCGGCCGGCGCCCGGCCGCCAGCCCCTCCCCCTCGATCACCCGGCCCGCTCTCAGCAGCACCGCGGATGCGGTGCCCTCCGGCAGGCAGACCAGGTTCACGCAGAAATGCATGCCGTAGGTGAAATAGACGTAGGCGTGCCCGGGCGGGCCGAACATGACCGCGTTGCGCGCGGTGCGGCCCCGGTAGGCATGCGACGCCGGGTCCGCAGCGCCCTCGTACGCCTCCACTTCGGTGAGCGTCACCGCTACCAGGCCGTCGGCGGTCTCGTGCGCCAGCACGCAGCCCAGCAGCTGCTGCGCCACCGTCAGCGCGGGCCGGTCGAAGAACTCACGCGGCAGCGGCGAGCTCCCGGCTATCCAGCTGCCCACGCCGCGTGCTCGTCCACTGCCACCCGCAGCGCGGCCAGCTGCTCGGCGACCCGCTCCGGGGCGGTCCCGCCGAATCCTTTCCTGGCCGCCAGCGCCCCGGTCACCGACAGCACCTCACGCACGTCAGGTGTCAGGTGAACCGAGACCTTGGCCAGGTCCTCGTCGCTCACGTCGGGCAGGTCGCAGTCGTGCACCTGGCACCAGACCACCAGATGCCCCACCACCTCGTGTGCCTCGCGGAACGGCACACCCCGGCGGACAAGCAGCTCTGCCAGGTCGGTGGCCAGCGCGAAGCCAGTACTCGCGCCGGCTGCCAAGCGTTCAGCATGGACGCGGAACGTGCTGACCAGCCCGGCCATCGCGGGAAGGACGAGCAGCAGCGTGTCCACCGCGTCGAAGACCGGTTCCTTGTCCTCTTGCAGGTCCCGGTTGTAGGTCAGCGGCAGGCCCTTGAGCGTGGTCAGCAGCCCGGTCAGGCCACCGATGAGCCGCCCCGCCTTGCCCCGCGCCAGCTCGGCCACATCGGGGTTCTTCTTCTGCGGCATGATCGACGATCCGGTGGCGTAGGCGTCGTCGATCTCCACCCAGCCGAACTCCTGCGAGGACCAGAGCACGACCTCCTCGCCCAGCCGGGACAGGTGCACCCCGAGCAGGGCCGCCGCGAAGCAGAACTCGGCCGCGAAGTCACGGTCGCTCACCGCGTCCATCGAGTTGGGCGCGGCGCTGTCGAAGCCGAGTTCGGCTGCGACGGCCTCGGGATCCAGCGGCAGCGACGACCCGGCCAGCGCGCCGGCACCGAGCGGGGACACCGCGGCCCGCTTGTCCCAGTCCCGGAGCCGGCCGACGTCGCGGGCCAGCGCATGGGCGTGGGCGAGCAGCTGATGGGCGAAGACCACCGGCTGGGCGTGCTGCAGGTGGGTCATGCCCGGCGCCGGGGTGTTCAGGTGGTCCCCGGCCTGGGCGAGCAGCGCCGTCTCGAGCTCGGCCACCCGTGAGACGATGAGCCGGACGTGGTCGCGCAGGTAGAGCCGCAGGTCGGTGGCGACCTGGTCGTTGCGGCTGCGGCCGGCCCGCAGCTTGCCACCCAGCGAGCCGACCCGTTCCAGCAGCCCCCGCTCCAGCGCGGTGTGCACGTCCTCGTCGGTCGCCGCGGGGCGGAACCCGCCGCTGCGGCAGGCGTGCCCGAGGCTGTCCAGCGCCGCCAGCAGCCGGGCGAGCTCGTCGTCGTCGAGCAGGCCCGCCCGGTGCAGCACCCGTGCGTGCGCGGCGGACGCGAGCAGGTCATAGGGAGCGAGCCGCCAGTCGAACTGGACGCTGACCGACAGCCGGGCCAGCGCCTCCGCCGGCCCGGACTCGAACCGGCCGCCCCACAACCGCGTCGGCTTCCGCTCCTGCTCTGCCACCAGGGTTCCTCTCCCGCGCCACCGCCACAGCCACAGCCACAACCACGCCAATCCTGTCAGTCATCGCGGCTGACCCGATTGCGTGATCGTGATTATCGCGGAGCTACCGGGGCACCCGGGACGGCGCGCGGGCCTCAGCCGCCCGCCCGGCGATCCCGCATCGCGGCGATCTTGCTGGGCAGCCCCCACAGCTCCACGAACCCCTTGGCCAGCGCCTGGTCGAAGGTGTCGCCCGTATCGTAGGTGGCCAGCTCGTAGTTATACAGCGAGAGCGGGCTGCGACGGCCGGTGACGACCGCCCGGCCGCCGTGCAGACGCAGCCGGATGTCGCCGGTGACGTGCCGGGACGCCTCGTCCATGAAGACGTCAAGCGCGGACTTGAGCGGTGAGAACCACAGCCCGTCGTACACCAGCTCGGTCCAGCGCTGCTCGGCCTGCCGCTTGAACCGGGCCAGGTCGAGTTCCATGCACACGCTCTCCAGCTCGGAGTGCGCGGCAAGGAGTGCTATCGCCCCGGGTGCTTCGTAGATCTCCCGGCTCTTGATCCCGACCAGCCGGTCCTCGACCATGTCCACCCTGCCCACTCCCTGGGCACCGGCGCGGCTGTTCAGCTCGGTGATGATCTGCAGGGGGGTCAGGGGCCTGCCGTCGATCGCGACGGGCGCCCCGTCGGTGAAGCTGATCACCATCTCGTCGGGGTCAGGCGCGGCCGTGGGGTCCTGTGTGTAGGCCCAGACGTCGTCGTGCGGCGCCTCCCAGATGTCCTCCAGGTGCCCGGTCTCGCAGCTGCGCCCCCACAGGTTCTGGTCGATCGAGTAGGGCGAGCGGGCCGTCACGTCGATCGGCAGGCCCTTCTCGCCTGCGAACGCGATCGCCTTGTCCCTGGTCATGCCGGAGTCGCGGACCGGGGCCAGCACGCTCACCTCCGGGGCCAGGCTGGCCAGGCCCACTTCGAAGCGCACCTGGTCGTTGCCCTTGCCGGTGCAGCCGTGCGCGACGGCGCCGGCACCGTGCTCGCGGGCGACCCGGGCCAGATGCTGGACTATCAGCGGCCGCGAGAGCGCGGAGACGAGCGGGTACCGGTTCATGTACAGGGCGTTCGCCTTGAGCGCCGGCAGGCAGTAACCGGCCGCGAACTCCTCCCGCGCATCCACCACCTCGGCCGCGCTCGCACCGCAGGCGAGGGCGCGATCGCGGATCGCCGTCATGTCCTCCCCGCCCTGGCCTACGTCGATCGCCACCGCGATCACCTCGGCCCCGGTCTGCTCGGCGATCCAGCCGATGGCGACCGAGGTGTCCAGGCCGCCCGAGTACGCCAGCACTACTCGTTTCGTCATGACATATCCCTTTCCTTGCGTTCCGCGAGTCGCAGTAGTGCCTGGGTGACCTGGTCTCCGCCACCCGGGTCGCGGGTGATCACCAGGACGGTGTCGTCGCCGGCCACGGTGCCGAGGATGGACGCCCACCCGGCGTGGTCGATGGCGGAGGCGAGCAGCTGGGCTCCCCCGGCGGGGGTACGGAGCACCACCAGGTTCGCGCTCGCCTCGGCGCTCACCAGCAGGTCGGCGGCGACCCTGGCCAGGGTGCCGGAGGCGGCGTCGGCGGGCCCGCCGCTGAGCCAGGCACCCGGCCAGCCGTCCACCGGCTGCCCCGCGACGCCGCCCGGTCGCGATCCTGGCCCGCCCGCCTCGCCCGGCAGCGCGTACACCAGGCCGCCGCCCGCGGCACGGAGCCGGACCGCACCCAGCTCCTCCAGGTCGCGGGAGAGCGTCGCCTGGGCGACCCGCACGCCACGCCCGGCCAGCAGCTCGGCGAGCTCTTCCTGCGACCGCACCGGGGTGCGGGTCAGGATGTCGGCGATCTGCGCCTGCCGGGCGGCCTTGGTCACCGGGCTCACCGCGGTCATGCCGGCCCTCCGGCAGTCCCGCCAGTTCCGGCCGGCTGCTCCGGATGCTCCGGATGCTCCAGCAGCCAGGCGAGCAGTGCCTTCTGCGCGTGCAGCCGGTTCTCGGCCTGGTCCCAGACCACGCTGGCCGGGCCGTCCAGCACCGCCGCGGTGATCTCCTCGCCCCGGTGGGCGGGCAGGCAGTGCAGGACCACACAGCCCGCCGCCGCCAGCGCCAGCTTCTCCTCGTCCAGGCAGAACGGGGCCATCGCGGCGGATCTGGAGTCTTCCTGCCCTTCCTGCCCCATGGAGGTCCACACGTCGGTGGCGAGAGCGTCCGCGTCCGCGCAGGCGGCCTTGGCGTCGGCGGACACGGTCACCGAGCCCCCGGTGCCCGCCGCGATCGCCTGGGCGGCGGCCAGGACCGCCGGGTCAGGCCGGAACTGCGGCGGCGCGGCGATCCGCACGTGCAGCCCGGCCGTCGCCCCGCCGAGCAGGTAGGAGTGCGCCATGTTGCTGGAGCCGTCGCCGAGGAACGTGAGCGTGCGCCCGGCCAGTTCGCCGTGGGCGGCGCGGACGGTCTGCAGGTCGGCGAGCACCTGGCAGGGATGGAAGGCATCGGTGAGCGCGTTGATCACCGGCACGGTGGCAGCCCGTGCCATCGCCTCGATGCGGTCCTGGCCGAATGTGCGCCATACGATCGCCGCCACCTGCCGGCCCAGCACCCGCGCGGTGTCCCCGATCGGCTCACCCCGGCCCAGCTGCGACGACTGCGCGTCGATGACCAGCGGCTGGCCGCCAAGTTCGGCGATGCCGACGGCGAACGAGATCCGGGTCCTGGTGGACGGCTTGTCGAACAGGACCGCGACGGTCCGGGGCCCGGCCAGCGGGCGGTGGGCGAACCGGTCCGCCTTCATGACGTCGGCCAGGTCGAGCACCTGGGCCTGCTCGGCCGGGGACAGGTCGTCGTCACGCAGAAAATGACGTGGCATCACGCCTCCTGGCTCACGGATGTCATGGCCGGCGCCGCCCCCCCGGCCCGGCGCCGGCCGGGCGGGCGGCGGGCACTACTGCGGCGTCCAGGATGGCCGGCAGCGCCGCCAGGAAGGCGTCCGCCTCGCCGGCCGTGAGGATGAGCGGCGGGGCGAGCCGGATCGCGTCCGGCTGCACGGCGTTCACCAGGAACCCGGCATCGCGGCCGGCGGCCTCCACCGCACCCGCCGCCGGGCCGGACAGCAGCGCGGCGAGCCACAGGCCGCGCCCGCGCACCCCGGTCAGCAGCGGGTGCGCGCTCGCGGCCAGCCCTGCCGCGAGCCGGCCGCCGACCGCCGCCGACTGCTCGAGCAGGTGCTGCGACTCGATCGTGTCCAGGACCGCGAGGGCAGCGGCGCACGCCACCGGGTTGCCGCCGAAGGTGCTGCCGTGGTCACCCTTGCGCAGCGCCGCGCCTGCCGCCCCGAGCCCGATGCAGGCACCGATCGGCAGCCCGCCGCCCAGCCCCTTGGCCAGCGTGAGCACGTCGGGGACGACCCCGTCCGCCTGGTGCGCGAACCAGGCGCCGGTGCGCCCGATGCCGCTCTGGATCTCATCGATCACCAGCAGCGCCCCGGCCGCGTCGCAGGCCTGCCGGGCCGCACGCAGGTACCCAGCCGGGGCCGGCACTACGCCCGCCTCGCCCTGAGCGGGCTCGATGAAGACCGCACCGCAGTCGGGCCCCACCGCCGCCGCCAGCGCGCCCGGGTCGCCGTAGGGAACAAACCGAACGTCAACCCCAAAGGGGCCGAACGGCTGCCGTATCGACTCCTTGCCGGTCAGCGCGAGCGCCCCCATGGTGCGGCCATGAAAACCGCCCTCGGCGGCGACGATCACCGGGCGGGACGGCCCCTGGTGGCGGCGGACCAGCTTGAGCGCCGCCTCGTTGGCCTCGGTGCCCGAGTTGGTGAAGAAGACCCGGCCGTCGGTGCCGAGCAGGGTGAGCAGACGTTCGGCGAGTGCGACCTCGCCCTCGTGCAGGAACAGGTTCGAGGTGTGCGCGATCGCCCGCACCTGGCGGGTCACCGCCTCGATGATCGCCGGATGGGCGTGGCCGAGCGAGCTGACCGCGATGCCGGCGATGAGGTCGGTGTACTCCCGGCCGTCGGCATCCCAGACCCGGCAGCCCTCGCCGCGGGCCAGGGCCACCGGCGGCAGCCCGTAGGTGTTCATGACCGCGGCCTCGAACCGGGCCTGCAGTCGCTCGCTGACGCTCATCACGGCGCTCCTTCATCGGGGACGACCATGGTGCCGATGCCGGAGTCGGTGAAGATCTCCAGCAGCACCGAGTGGGGCAGGCGGCCGTCGAGCACGTGGGCCTGCGGGACGCCGCCGCGCACCGCGCGCAGGCAGGCCTCCATCTTCGGGATCATGCCGGCGCTCAGGCCGGGCAGCAGCCGCTCCAGCTCGGTCGTGTTCAGCAGGCTGATGACGTCGGAAGCCGGCCCGGCGGGCGACGAGACGGTGGCAGGCGACGAGGCGGTGGCAGGCGAGGCGGCGGGCCAGTCCGCGTACAGGCCCTCGACGTCGGTCAGGACGATCAGCTTGGCGGCGCCAAGCGCCACCGCCAGGGCCGCGGCGGCGGTGTCGGCGTTGACGTTGTAGACCTCGCCGCCGGCACCGCGGGCAACGCTGGACACGACCGGCACCCGGCCGTCGGCGAGCAGGACCCGCAGCGCTGCCGGGTCAACCGTGTCGATCTCGCCGACCAGCCCGATGTCGACGAACTCGCCGTCCACCATGGCGCCCCGGCGGCTGGCGGTGAACAGGTTGGCGTCCTCGCCGGACATGCCGACCGCGAACGGGCCGTGCCGGTTGATCAGCCCGACCACGTCCCGGTTGACCTGCCCGGTGAGCACCATCCGGACCACGTCCATCATCTCCGGCGTGGTCACCCGCAGACCGGCCGTGAACGTGCTGGCCACGCCGAGCCGTTCGAGATGCGCGGAGATCTGCGGGCCCCCGCCGTGCACCACCACCGGGCGCAGCCCGGCGTAGCGCAGGAACACGACGTCCTGGGCGAAGGCGACCCGCAGCACCTCGTCGGTCATGGCGTGCCCGCCGTACTTGATGACGACCGTCTGGCCGTGAAAGCGGTCCAGCCAGGGCAGCGCCTCGATCAGGGTGGCCGCCTTGGCCAGGGCGGCGACGGCGCCGGCCCGCTGGCCGCTCGGAGCGCCCGGCGGGAGCCGGGTCGCCAGGTCCTGCAGCAGGCGCTCGGTCATGTCGGATAGGCCGAGTTCTCGTGCACGTAGGCGGCGGTCAGGTCGGTGGTGCGGATCGTCGCGGCGTGCGGCCCGGCGGCCAGGTCGACCGTGATGGTGACATCCCGCGGCCGCAGGTCGACCTTGGACCTGTCGTCCCCGGCGCAGCCATTGCGGCAGACCCACACCCCGTTGATCGCCACGCCGAGCCGCTCCGGCTCGAACTCGGCGCTGGTGGTTCCCACCGCCGACAGCACCCGGCCCCAGTTCGGGTCCGCACCGGCGATGGCGCACTTCAGCAGTGCGGACCGGGCGACCGCGCGGCCCGCGGCGAGCGCGTCGCCCTCGCTGGCCGCTCCGACCACCTCGATCGCGATCGCCTTGCTGGCCCCCTCGGCATCGGCCTGCAGCTGGCGGGCCAGGTCGGCACACACGTCGGTGAGGACGCGGGCGAAATCGGCCGCTGCCGGGCGGGCCCCGGACGCGCCGCTGGCCAGCAGCAGCACGGTGTCGTTAGTGGACATGCAGCCGTCGGTGTCGAGCCGGTCGAAGGTGACCCGGGTCGCCGCCCGCAGCGCGGCATCCAGGCCGGCCGGGTCCACGTCGGCGTCGGTGGTGAGCACGCAGAGCATGGTGGCCAGCGCGGGCGCGAGCATGCCCGCGCCCTTGGCCATGCCGCCGACCGTGTAGCCGCCGGCCCGCTGGAAGGCGATCTTGGCGACGGTGTCGGTGGTCCGGATGGCGTCGGCGGCCGCCAGGCCGCCGACGCGGGACGCCTCGGCCACTGCCGCCTCCACGCCCGCCAGCAGCTGGTCCATCGGCAGCCGCTCGCCGATCAGCCCGGTCGAGCAGACGGCCATCTCCCCGGCGGAGTCATCCAGCGCGGCAGCGAGACGCTCGGCGCTGGTGTGGGTGTCGGTGAACCCCTGCGGGCCGGTGCAGGCGTTCGCCCCGCCGGAGTTGAGCAGGACGGCGCGGACCCGGCCACCACGGACGACCTGCTGCGTCCACAGCACCGGCGCGGCCTTGACCCGGTTGGCGGTGAACACGGCGGCGGCGGCGCGGGACGGCCCGTCGTTGACGACGACCGCGACGTCGCGGGCACCGGACGTCTTGAGCCCGGCCGCGACGCCCGCGGCCCGGAACCCCAGCGGCGCGGTAACGCTCATTTGCCTGCCTCCCTCGCGGGCGCTTCGCTTGGTCGTGCCGGAGGTGCGCCGGGGCAGCCCGGGGCTGGCAGAAGGTGTCTCATCTGGCGGCCTTCCGCGAGTCGGTGGGAGTCATGGGGCTACTCCGTGGGCGGTCAGGCCTGCCGTTTCCGGCAGGCCGAGCATGAGGTTGGCTGCTTGCAGGGCCTGCCCGGCCGCGCCCTTGCCGAGGTTGTCCAGTGCGGCGACGACGACGGCCCGGCCAGCGTGGGTGTCCACGGCGGCCTGCAGGTGGACGGCGTTGGAGCCGGCCGTGGCGGCCGTGGTCGGCCACTGCCCCTCGGGCAGCACGTGGACGAACGGCTCGCCCTCATAGGCGGCCGCCAGGGCCGCGCGCACCGCCGGAGCGCTGGGAGCGGCAGCGGCCAGCCGGGCGGTGCAGGTGGCGAGAATGCCGCGCGGCATGGGCGCCAGCATCGGCGTGAACGAGATGGTCGGCTGGCCGCCAGCGACCCCGGCCAGTGCCTGCTCGATCTCGGGGGTGTGCCGGTGCGTCCCGCCCACCTGGTAGGCGGAGACCGCACCCATCACCTCCGTGCCGAGCAGCGCGGGTGAGGGCGAACGGCCGGCGCCGGAGGTGCCCGACGCCGCGACGATCACGATGTCCTGCGGCTCTGCCAGCCCGGCGGCGAGCAGCGGGGCCAGGGCCACGATCGCCGCGGTGGCGTAGCAGCCCGGCGAGGCGACCCGCCGCGCGGCGCTGATCCGGGCCCTGGCCCCGGGGAGTTCGGGCAGCCCGTATGTCCAGTGCCCGGCGTGGCCGGTCCGGTAGTAGGCGGCCCAGGCCTGGCGATCGGCGAGCCGGAAACTCGCGCTGAGGTCCACCACGGCGGTGCCGCGGGGCAGTCGCGCGGCCAGGGCTGCCGACTCCTCGTGCGGCAGGGCCAGGAAGACCAGGTCGGCCGGTGTGAGCAGGCCGGGGTCGGCCGGGACGAATTCGCGGCCGGCCAGGCCGGGCAGGTGCGGATGGACATCGGTGACCTGCGCGCCTGCGCTCGCGCCCGCGCTCACCGGGCCGAGCTCGAGGTCGGGGTGGCCGGTGATCAGGCGGAGAAGCTCACCGCCGGCGTAGCCGCTGGCACCAGCGACCGCCACGCGGAGTCCCATCCGTCTCTCCTCTCACCGCCGGTGTCACCGCCGGGCCGGGTACTGCCTGCCGTTTGGAAAAGTATCCATGATCTTGATTGTTTATGCAAACAGGTTTCCGGGCGGACGGCGCCGGGCAGGGGATTTGTCCACCGTCCGGCCACGCCGGGCCACAGGCCACGGGCGCGGCACGGGCAGCGCGAGGAAGCCGCGCGGGTGACACGGCGGCGAGGCCGGACGCATCTCGGGGGCGCGTCCAGCCTCGGAGGCCACCGTGGCAACGCCGGGCGGCACAGGGCATGATGAGGGGCGCGGAAAGGAGGCCCCTGATGCCCGGTCGCTCCTCGTGGCCCGTTGCCGCGCCCGTTCTGGCGCTGCTCGCCGTTGGCGTGCTGGCGGGCTGCGGTGCCAGCGCTGGCGCCAAGCCGGCCGGTCCGGGGGCGTCCAGCACGCCCGGGCCGGTCATCACCGCGAAGCCCGTGGCGCAGTGCGGGACCGCCCGCACCGCAGCGGGCGTGCCGGTCGAGATCGAGATCGAGCATGGCAGCGTGCCGTGCGCGGCCGCCATGGCTGTGGAACGGGGCTATGCCCGTGCGCTGGCCTCAGGCAAGGTGCCCGGCAACGGGGGCGGCGCACCGGCCACGGTCAGAGGCTGGGTGTGCCGGGGGTTCGCCACCCCGCAGCTGCTGGCCACCGGGCAGACGTCCACCTGCAGCAAGGGCAGCGACCAGATCCTCGCGGTGCTGCAGATGCCAGCCCCGTCCGCATCCCCGTCCTAGCCGGCTCTGGCACCCTGGCCCGGTCGGCTGCCCGCACCCGGACCCGCCCTGGTCAGGAGGCCGTTTCGAGCTTGCTGGCCATCTCGGGGGAACTCACCACGGCGTTCTCGGTGACGACACACACCTGGTCCCGGCCTGCCCGCTTGGCCTGGTACAGCGCGCGGTCAGCGGCCGCCAGCAGGTCGGTGATCTGGCTGCCGGCGGTGATGTCCCAGTGCGCGCCGAGCGCCGCCACACCCATCGACACGGTCACCCGTACCTGCTCCTCGTCGGGCAGGTCGCCCACCTCCAGGGGCGTGGCCGCTATGTGCTCGCGAATCCGCTCGGCGATGCCGTAGGCGTCCAATGCCTTCGTATGCGGGAGCAGCACGGCGAACTCTTCCCCGCCAAATCGGCCAACCAGATCATATTCGCGCAGGAATATCCGGAACGTCCGGGCGATGGCTTTCAGCGCCCGGTCTCCAGCAAGATGCCCGAAAGCGTCATTGACCGCTTTGAAGTGATCGATGTCGACCAGCGCGAGCGCCAGTGGCGTACGGGTCCGCACCGCCCGGGCGACCTCAGCCGCCGCTTCTCGCTCCCAGGTCCCAGCGTTGAGCAACCCGGTCTTCGAATCGATGCGAGAAGCGTTCACCAGCTGGGCATGACGGAAGGAACGCTGCAGCAACGTGACGAACGGCAGAGCGAATACAATGGTCAGCGGGTTGATGGCAATGGCAAAGGTCACCAGGACTGCCACACATAGCTCGGCGGCGTCGTTCTGCACGGTCTCCCGGGCCAGGATCATGGTGCGCACGCGCACGGCCGGGTCAGAGGCCTTGAAGGCCGGCACCATCATCGCCGTGTTGGCGCCCCACTGCAGCAAGCCGGCGAGCGCAACGGCGAGGATCCAGGCGGAGCTATGGTTTCCTGGCGCGGTCATGGTCCCCAGCGGGCTGCCGATGACAGCGTGGAATGCAAACGAGGCGACCCCGTAGGACAGCCCAACGACCGCAGCACTGAACGCACGCCGGTGGACGGGAACCTGCCGGATGCGCCACTGAGTCATCGCCAGCCTCAGGACGGGCACCAGCAGCGCATAGACGGGAGGAAGAAGGATCGCGACCGGGAGTTCCCAGACTCCGTGCACGTCCTTGATGACCCCGGCGTTCTCCCCTGCCCGCCTGGTGAACTCGATCGTGGCGGCCTCACACGCGACGAGAGCCGCCAGCAGGGCAAGGTCACGTCCGGAGCCGAGCCCGGCGCGAGCGGCAAGGCCGATAGCTACGAGGATCGCGAGTACCGCCGCGATGATGTACATCCTTAGCCCACGGGGGAGCCCCCAGATCGGCCATGTCCGCACAGGCGTGACCCGGCCACGTCTTCCGCTGCCGGAGCCGGGCCGCATGGACTCCTCCTCATCGGGTGCTAAGGACCACCACATGAACATGGTAGCGAAGGGTAAGAACATTGCCCCGTATTGTCACAGAGTCCACGCTCCCCCTGTCAAGCCCCCGCTACGGGCTGATCCCGCGTGTCGCCGCACGCTGCGAATAAGGCCCCACGATACCCGGTCCCGCCGACCTCATCGCGAGATCAGGCTTAGGCGACATTTCAGACACTTCGCCCCTCTGGGCATGTCAGCCTGAGCTCAGTCGTATACAAGCCGGCCCGTGCATCGGGAACCGTTATACGAGCAGGAACAGGAAGGAGCACGCCATGCGCACGACCCACTGGGGCTGACCCCCGCCACCAGCCGGCCCGCACCTGCCACCGGAAGGAGCACGCCATGCGCACGACCCACTGGGGCTGACCCCCGCCACCAGCATGTTCACCCCGCGTCCGGCGTGGTGAGCACCCGCTGAGCGCCACTACCTGATGGCAGCTGGCCTGTCATCGGTCCGTCTGCGGCTGATGATGATCACCACGCCGCAGATAGCGCCGATCGCGCCGCCTACCGCGACGACGTCGGACGGCGAGTGAACCTGTGCGGCAGCGCCCGCCGCGATTAGCGCGGTGCCCTGGCCGAGGCTCATGCCCGCCTGAGCCACACCGAACACACCGCTGCGGTGTCGCGTGGGTGCCGCACGGACGAACGATGCGTTGGCAGCGAGCTGGTAGCAGTCGAACACCCCGCTCAGCCCGAGGATGGCCAGCGTAACCAGCAGCGGTGGGTGCAGCACGAAGGCGATGAGGATGGCGCAGGCGGTGACCGCCAGCGGGCCCATCCAGCGCACCCGCCTGGCCGGGGTAACCAGACGGCTGAACGCGATGGCGCCGATCGTCGCCCCTAGTGCCTGCGCAGCGAGGATCAGCCCGACGGCGACCGCTCCCCCGCCGAGACTGGCCGCCAGCGGCGCCGAGACACCCTCGGGCACGTTATAGAACGCTGCCAGCCAGCCGAACAGCATGGGCGTCCGCAACGCGGGGTCGGTGAGCACGAGCCGGATGGCGGTGAGCCGGCCCACGCGCTCATCGTCCGCAGAGCGCGATTCCGCCCTGGCCGCCGGGCGTGCGCGCACCCAGATCCGGATGATCACCGCGGAGGCGGTAAACGTCACCGCGTCCGCCAGCAGCGAGGCGCGCACCCCGAAGAGGCCGACCACCGCCCCGCCAACCGCGAACCCCAGCACCTGGGCGAACTGCAGGGTGGTGAGGGTGATGGCGGTGCCCACCACGTACCGGTCACCGGCCAGGATGTCCGGGTAGAGCGCGGCCCGGGCGGAGGTGAACGGCGCGCTGACCATGGTCACCAGGAAGAGCATGCCGACCAGGACCGCGATCGGCACGCCGGGCACTGCCATCGCCGCGACCAGCGCGGCGCTGGCCAGGTCGCAGACGATCATGACTTCCCGGCGGGGCCACCGGTCCGCGAGACCGGACAGGGTTACCCCGCCCACGAACGTGGGCACCACACTCGCCGCGAAGGTGATCGCCGCCAGCAGAGACGATCGCGTCCGGTCGAACACCAGCAGCGTCAGTGCCACCCTGGCAAGCTGATCGCCGGCCACTGACAGCACCTGGGCCAGCCACAGAGCCCGGAACTCCCCCACGGCGAACACCTCGCCGAAGGTTGTCCTGCCACCTTCCGCCGCCGGGCCGGGCGGGCACTCCGCATCGGGCCCCGGCGCACTGGTCTCCCCGCTGATGGAAGTTCCTCCCCGTGCCGCTCTCCCCCGCAGTCAAACACGGGCACCGGAGTACAGGCGCGGGTTTACCCGATGAGCGGGAGGCGGGGGTCGGGGTGCGGGGCCCGGCCGGAGGCCGCGCGGACCCAGGCCATGTCGTCGGCCAGGTCGCCCGGCCGTCCCGGGACCGTCCGCCGGGCGATCAGTTCGTCGAAGATGGCGGCGGTCGCGGCCACGCCGCCGGGGGTCGCGACCGGATCCTGGCCGAGCGCGTCGGTGAGGTCCAGGCCGTGCACGACGGCTTCCACGATCCGGCTGGGCACGAACTCGCCCAGCCGCATCAGCGCGTAGTAGCCCGAGCCCACGACATCCGGTGAGTTCGCCCGCGCCTCTTCGATGGTGCGGGCGAAGGTCTCCTTCAGCACAGCGGCCATCTGGTCCGGCGTCTTGCCCTCCACCATCGTGTAGGCGTAGTCGTAGACGACCGGCGCGACCTCGGACCGCGGGAAGATGAAGAAGCTGACCCGGTCCCGGCCCACCTGTCCGTCCTCCTGGCTGGAGATCAGCATCCGGGTCAGGCCGATCGAGATGTCGAAGTGCCCGGCCAGCTCGAACAGCGTCCACGGCGGCAGGCTCTCGTCGAGCGGTCGCAGCAGGGTGGGGCGCTGCCAGTCGCTCCCGGTCAGCCCGCTGAACGCCTCTTCCACCCGGCCGAGCTCGGTCTCCAGCGTCCGCACATCAGCGTCGTAATCACTCATCTCCGGCCTCCTATGCCCTGTTAGCGACATCCGAAGCCCTCCCGCTCGGGCCTGTCAAGAAAATTCCGGATATCTCCGCCTCAGCCGGGCGCTACCTGGGCACGCTGAGGTGTACGGCAGCGGTGGCCGCCCGGCCGTCGGGACCTCAGGAACCCCCGCGCAGCACGGCGCCGGTCCGCCGGGCCGCTTCGGCCACGGCGGCCTCCCGGGCCGCGGTGACCTCCTCGTCGGTGAGCGTCCGGTCCGGCGCCCGGAACCGCAGCGTGTAGGCGAGCGACTTGCGTCCCTGCCCCACCTGCTCGCCGGTGTAGACGTCAAACAGGGCGACCTCCTCCAGCAGGCCGGCGCCGGCGCCCGCCGCCAGCGCTTCCTCCACCTGCGCGGCGGGCACCAAGGCGTCCACCACCAGGGCGACGTCCTGGGTCGCCACCGGGTACGGGGACACGGCCGGAGCCTGCACCGGGCCGATCGCCGCCGCCGCGGTCTCGATGACGGACAGGTCGAGTTCGGCCGCGCAGGTCCGGCTGGGCAGCCGGAACGCCTCCACCACCCGGGGGTGCAGTTCGCCGGCATGGCCGGCCAGCCACTGATGGCCCTGCTCGCCGGTGACGAAGATCGCCGCGCACCGGCCGGGGTGCCAGGGTGCGTGCTGGTCGGCCACGACACGGAACGGCACCCGGCTGACCCGCAGCACCTCGCGGGCGGCCTCGACCGCATCCTGCCAGCCCGCCGGGCGGCCCTCTCCCCACCAGCCGGCCGGCTCGCGGTCTCCTGCCAGCACGACCGCGGCCCGCAGCGGCTGGTCGGGCAGGCCTGCTTCCAGCGAAGCCACCTCGGCCACGGCCGGCCCCCGGTCGACCCGCAGGATCGGGGCCACCCCCGGCAAGCTCGGCCGCGGCCGGAACACCAGCCCCATCTCGTACAGCGCCAGGTCGGCGGACCCGCGCCCGGCGTTGCGGGCGAGCACCCGCAGCAGCCCAGGCAGCAGGGTCGTGCGCAGCAGCGGCTCGTCCTCGCTGAGCGGGTTGGCCAGCCGCAGCGCCGTCCGCCGGGGGTCGTCGGCCGGCAGCTGCAGCCGGTCGTAGTCGGTCCCGGCGACGAACGGGTGGCTGAGTACCTCGACGTAGCCAGCCCCGGCCAGCGCCCGGCCGGCCGCCCGGCGCATCCGCTGCCGGCCCGTCAGGCCCCGCCCGGCGCTGGCGCGGGGCATCCGGGCCGGGATGTTCTCGTATCCCTCCAGCCGGATGACCTCTTCCGCCAGGTCGCTCGGGTTCAGCAGGTCCGGCCGCCAGGACGGCGGGACCACGGTCAGCGTCTGGCTGCCCCGGTCATGCTTGCCGTGGTCATGGTGAGGGCCCGGCCCCGATCCGGCCGGCTCGGTCACCTCGCAGCCCACCTCCCGCAGCCGGCGCACCACCGCGGCGTGGCCGTAGACCTGCCCGGCCACCCGGTCGGGGTAGTCGGCCGGGAGGCTGATCGCCACCGCGGGCACCTCCACACTGGCGTGTGAGCAGCCGGGCACCGCGCTCGCCCCGCCGAGCGAGGCCAGCAGCGACACCGCCTTGGCCGACGCCCGCAGCGGCAGCTCCCGGTCGACGCCGCGCTCGAACCGGTAGGACGCCTCGCTGAACAGCCGGTGCCGGCGGCTCATCCGGGCGGTGCCGCGCGGCGAGAAGTGGGCCGCCTCGATGACCAGGTCCCGGGAGGTGCCCGAGATCTCGGCCGCCAGCCCGCCCATCGTGCCGGCCAGTGAGATCGGCCCCGAGGAGTCGGTGATGAGGATGTCCTCGGTGTCCAGGTCACGGACCACGTGGTCGAGGGTTTCCAGCCGTTCACCGGGCCGCGCCCGGCGGACCACGACCGGCCCGGACAGCTGCGCGGCGTCGAACGCGTGCAGCGGCTGGCCCAGTTCCAGCATCAGGTAGTTGGTGATGTCGACCGCGAGCGACACGCTGCGCATCCCGCAGCGGGCCAGCCGCACCTGCATCCACAGCGGGGTGGGCGTGGCCGGCTCGAAACCGCGCACCTCGCGCAGCACGAACCGGTCGCACGCGGTGGGATCGTCGATGCTGGCCGGGTAGACGTCGGGCGACACCACCGCCACATCCGCGGGCAGGTCCGCGTCGGCCGGGTCGGTGTAGGCGGCGCCGTAGGACGTCGCGAGCTCGCGTGCCACCCCCCGGATGGACAGGGCGTAGCCGCGGTCGGGCGTGACCGACAGCTCGAACACGTGGTCAGCCAGCCCGGCGTACGCCACGAAGTCCTCCCCGAGTGGCGCGCCGGGCGGCAGCACCAGGATGCCGGAGTGGTCCTCGCCGATGGCCAGCTCGGCCGCCGAGCAGATCATCCCGTTGGACATCCGCTCGTAGGCCTTCTTCGCCCCGATCTCGAACCCGCCGGGCAGCACCGCACCGGGCTGGGCGAACGGCACCTTGTCCCCGGCCGCGAAGTTGACCGCGCCGCAGATCACCCCGACAGGCCCGCCGCTGCCGGTGGACACCTGGCAGTACCGGACCGGCTTGCGGAAGCCGGCCAGCTCCTCGATCCCGGTCACCTGCGCGACGACGACGCCACTGATGTCGTGCCCGACCCGCTCCTGCGTCTCGACCTCGAGCCCGGCCGCGGTCAGCCGCCGGGCCACGTCACCGGCATCGGGCAGCACCGGACCCAGCGCGGCGTACTGCGCCAGCCAGGACAGTGGAACGCGCATCAGACCTCCATCCCGAATGCCCTGCTGAACCGGACGTCGCCCTCCAGCGTGTCCCTGATGTCGGTCACCCCGTGCCGGATCATCAGGCTCCGCTCGATCCCGAGCCCGAACGCGAAACCGCTGTACCGGTCCGGGTCGATCCCGCACGCGACCAGCACCTTGGGATTGACCATCCCGCAGCCGGCGATCTCGATCCAGCCCTGCGACCGGCAGACCCGGCAGGGCTCCCCGCCCGGGCGGGTGGACGCGCCGCGGCAGACGTGACATTCCATCGACACATCGGCCGATGGCTCGGTGAACGGGAAGAAGTCGGGCCGCAGCCGGGTCCGCAGCCCTTCGCCGAACATGGCCTCCACGAACGCGTTGACCGCACCGCGCAGGTCGGCCATGGTCAGGCCCTCGTCCACGGCCAGGCACTCGATCTGGTGGAACACCGGGCTGTGGGTGGCGTCGAGCGCGTCACTGCGGAAGCACTTGCCCGGGCTCACCACGTACAGCGGCAGCGGCCGGGTCAGCATGGCCCGGATCTGCACCGGTGAGGTGTGGGTGCGCATCACCACCCCGGCCCGGTCGGCGCCGTCCGGGCCGGCCACGAAGATGGTGTCCTGCATCTCCCTGGCCGGATGGTCGGGGGGAAAGTTGAGCGCGTCGAAGTTGTACCACTCGGCCTCGACCTCGGGCCCCTCGGCGATCTCGTAGCCCATGCCGACGAACACGTCGGCCAGGCGCTCGGCGATGGTGGTCACCGGGTGCCGGGCGCCCCGGGTGAGGCGGTCCCAGGGCAGGGTGACGTCCACCGCTTCGTCGACCAGCGCCCGCTGGTCACGCTCGGCTTCCAGCTCTTGCTGCCGGGCGGCCAGGGCCTGGCTGACCTCGCGCCGCGCGGTGCCGACCCGCTTGCCGGCCTCGGCGCGTGCCGCCGGCGGCAGCGCCCCGATCTCGGAGTTGGCCAGGGCGAGCGGCGACCGGTCACCGGCGTGCGCCAGCCGGGCCGCTTTGAGCTCCTCCAGGTTCCCGGCGGCGGCGATGGCGGCCAGCGCCGCTTCCCGCATGCCGGTCACCTCATCGGGTGACAGCACGGCGACCTCCACCGGGTCGTACTGCTTGTTCGGTGCGGACATCAGGTCCTGCTTCCTGCTCGCACGAAGGTCAGGCAACTGCTCTGCGGCGGCCTGGCGGTTCACCGTGCATAACGGATGACGGGCGGAACTGCCGCTGTGAACGCGGGAGCACCCGGGTGATCCACTGGGCCGGAGCCCGCCGTGCTACCCGAAGTCGGGCACGCCGGCGGGCATGGTAAATCGGAACTCGGCGCCGCCGCCGGGAGCACGCTGGACGGTGATCGTGCCGCCGTGCGCCTCGACCAGCCCCTTGACGATGTACAGGCCGAGCCCGGCACCGCCGCGGCGCTTGGCGCGCCAGAACTGGCGGAAGATCCGCGGCACGAGCTCGGGGGCGACGCCGTCGCCCTCGTCCCGCACCGAGACGGCGACAGCGGACAGGCCGGGCGCGCCCGGGCCGGTGACGGCACGGACGCCGGGGATCTCGGCGGGCTCCACCACAACCGTCACGGTACCAGCACCGTGCCGGATCGCGTTCTCTACCAGGTTTCCCAGGATCTGATCCACCTTGTCGGCGTCCAGCCAGGTCTCGGGCAGCTCGCCGGCGACGACCAGCTGGAACCGGTCGGCCTGCTCGCCGGCCGCGATCCGCCCGGCCACGATCTTCTCCACCCGCTCGGGGATACTGACGAGCTGACGGTGGATCTCCATCCGGCCCGACTCGATGCGGGACACGTCCAGCAGCTCGGTGATGAGCCGGGTGACCCGGTCGGCGTCGGCGTTGACGGTCTCCAGCATGACCCGCTTCTGGTCGTCGGTGAACCTCGTCCACTTGGCCAGCAGCGTCGCGGTGAAGCCCTTCACGCTGGTGAGCGGGGAGCGCAGTTCATGCGCGACGGTGGTGACCAGGTCGGCGTGGCTGCGCTCCAGCCGTGCCCGCTGCTGGCCCCCGCGCAAGCTGATCACCAGGCACTGCAGCGGGCCCGGCCCGCCCGCGGCGGCGTCGCAGCGGGGACCACGCACGTAACCCGCAGTGACCAGCAGCTCGGCCCCGTCGGGAAGATAGAGCGACCTCTCGGGAAGCCGCGTCCGGGTCGGCAGGCCCCGGTAGGGGTCGGCCGCGGTCCACCAGCAGCGCCCGTCGGCGTCGCGCAGCTGGAGCGCACGCCGCACGTCCGCGCCCACCGCGTCAACGGCGGAGATGCCGGTCAGCCTGGCCGCAGCCCGGTTGAACACGGTCACCCGGCCGCTGGGGTCGGCGATGACCAGCCCGTCGGGGAGATCGTCGGGGCACGGGTGCCAGCCGGCGGGAGCGGGACCCGCAGCGGGCACGCTCGCCAGGTCCGCCACCGCCCTGCGCGGGCTCCGACCCTCCACGCCTGCGCCGCCTCCGTCCGTGTCCCGACCCACCCTCAATGACGCAACGTGATCAGACTCTAGCGCGTTGCGGAGGTGAAAGGGCAGCCCCCCAGTGCTCATAGGCCTAGTGCTCATAGTCCCCGCTGAGCACGGGCGGAGGCGTACAGGCAGACAGCCGCGGCGGCCGCCAGATTGAGGCTTTCCGCCTGCCCGTAGATGGGCACCGCGACCGCCTCGTCGGCCAGCGCCAGCACGTCGGCGGGCAGTCCCCACGCCTCGTTCCCGAACAGCCACGCGGTCGGCTGCCCGAGCAGGCCGGCCGGCCCGGCTTCGTCCAGCGAGCGGCCGGCCCGGCCATCAGCCGCCAGCACCCGCAGCCCCGCCCCCCGCATGGCGGCCACCGCTGCCGCCACCGGGGCGTCCACCACCAGCGGCAGGTGGAAGATGCTGCCGGCGGTGGCGCGGACGCACTTGCTGTTGTAGGGATCGACGGAGGCGTCGGAGAAGATGACCCCGTCCGCGCCAGCCGCGTCCGCCGTGCGCAGCACCGTGCCGGCGTTGCCAGGGTCGCGGACGTTGGCGAGGATCAGCGCCAGCCGGGGCACGCCGGTGGCCAGCCGGGCCAGGGGGACGTCCACGAACCGGCAGACGGCGAGGACTCCCTGCGGGGTGATGGTCTGGGCGAGCTCGGCCATGACCTCGCCACTGACCGCCTGGATCAGGGCGCCCTGGCTGGCCGCCTGCTCGGCGAGGGCGGCGTGCCGGGCATGGGCCGCGGCGGTGATGAACAGCTCGGTGACGACACCGCCATGGGCGAGCGCCTCCGCCACCGCCTGCGGTCCTTCGGCAAGGAACGACTTCGCCCGCAGGCGCAGCGCCCGCTTGGACAGCTGCCGGGCCGCCTTGATCCGCGGCGAGCGGACGCTGGTGAGCTCGGGCCCCAGCCCGCTGGTCACCAGCGCCGTCCCTGGAGATCCTGACGACTTTCAGGCGCCAGGCGCCTGAAAGTCGTCAGGATCATGGAAACCAGCCTGGCCGGACGGCCGGTCAGGCCGCGGCGCTGGTGGACGCGGCGCCGTCGGCAGCCGCAGGCAGGGCGTTCTTGGCCACCTGGACCAGTGCCGAGAACGCGGGCGGGTCGGACACTGCCAGCTCGGCGAGCATCCGGCGGTCCACCTCGACACCAGCGGCCTTCAGGCCCTGGACGAACCGGTTGTAGGTGATGCCGTCCGCCCGCGCCGCGGCGTTGATGCGCTGGATCCACAGCCGCCGGAAGGCGCCCTTGCGGTCCTTGCGGCCCGCGTAGGCGTAGGTCATCGAGTGCAGGACCTGTTCCTTGGCCTTGCGGTACAGGCGGGACCGCTGCCCGCGGTACCCGCTGGCCCGCTCAAGGACAACCCTGCGCTTCTTGTGGGCGTTGACAGCCCGCTTCACGCGTGCCATATGTTCTGACTCCCTTGAGGCGGGCTGGGCTACTTCGCCAGCAGCTTCTTGATCTTCCTGACGTCTGCGGGGGCGAGCTCCGCCTCGCCCGCCAGGCGGCGCGTGCGCCTGGTCGACTTGTGCTCGAGCAGGTGGTTGCGGTTCGCGCGGCGGCGCATCACCTTCCCGGAACCGGTCAGCCGGAACCGCTTGCCGGCCCCGCTGTGGGTCTTCATCTTCGGCATGGTGGCCGTCTCCGTCTTCCGCGCGCCTGACGGCGCGACGTCCGGCCGCGCCTGCTGGCGCGGCATCCTGCTGCTCACCGCGGGCCGGGCTTGGCACCTGCCCACGGTGGGCGTGTTCTCCTGCCGACCTGCCGCACCCTGCCCGCCGGCCGGCTGGGCCGGGTGCCGGGCGTTGCCGTCCCGGTCAGCTTCCGGCTTCGGCCTCCGGGGACTCCGGCTCGTCCGCCTGGGCAGCCGGCTCGGCGGCCTGGTGTGCCTCCGCGGCCGGCGGCGCCGGCGCCCTGCGCACCCGGGTCGGCCTTTCGGCCGGCGGCGTCCCCTCGACAGACACCGCTCGTTCCGCCTTGGCCTCGCTCTTCCTGCGGTGCGGCCCGATCACCATGATCATGTTGCGGCCGTCCTGCTTGGGCTGGGCCTCGACGAAGCCAAGCTCCTCGACGTCGCCGGCGAGGCGCTGCAGCAGCCGGAACCCGAGCTCGGGCCGGGACTGCTCGCGTCCCCGGAACATGATCGTCACCTTGACCTTGTCGCCCTGCCGGAGGAACCGCTCGACGTGGCCCTTCTTGGTGCCGTAGTCGTGCGGGTCGATCTTCGGCCGGAGCTTGATCTCCTTGATGACCGTCTGGGCCTGGTTCTTGCGGGACTCCCGGGCCTTGAGCGCGGACTCGTACTTGAACTTGCCGTAGTCCATGAGCTTGCAGACCGGTGGCCGTGCCGTGGGAGCAACCTCGACCAGATCGAGATCGGCCTCCTGGGCCAGCCGGAGCGCATCGCCTACGGCGACGATTCCCACCTGCTCGCCGTTCGGGCCGACGAGCCGTACTTCGGGTACCCGGATGCGCTCGTTGATACGGGGTTCGACGCTGATGTGACCTCCTGAGCTTTCTCCGCCCGGCCTCCCCGGGCGGCTGGCGGCGGCCATCCCTGCCGGGCCCCCGCCCCGGGCTGGCTGCCCGCATGCAAAAGGCCCCGCACGGCATGCACGCGGAGCCCACCAACACCCGCACCCCCGGCGGCCAGTGACAGGCCCGCCCGGGCGGCACTGAGCCCGATCACGACCGTCCCGGGCACGCGTCCTGCGTGTACCGGGACCGTCAGATCCGGCCGTCTTCCGACCCAGGGGCCTGAAGACCTACCCGCCGGCCCAGGGCCAGCTAGGTGGGAGGTGGTCCTCCGCTTGCACGTCCAGCACCGAACCGTACCGGGCTGGCCGTCACGCAAGACTAACAGCATTCCGGGTGAGCGCGGTATTCCGCCGTTACGCTCCGGCGTCGGTCTTGCCAGATCCAGGCAGCCCGCACATGAGCACCAGCCTCGTCACCGCCGGCGCCTAGCGACGTGACTGCAGGGCCGCCAGGCCGGCGGACCGCATGGCTTCGAGCGGGGCTGGCAGCCCGGTCATCAGCTCGACCTGGACCGCCGCCTGGTGCAGCAGCAGCGCGAAGCCGCCTGCCACGGCTGCGCCGGCCTTCCGCGCGGCGGCCGCCAGCGGGGTCGGCCACGGGTGATAGATGACATCGAGCAGGCAGCGTGGCTGGAGAGTCTGCCCGGATATGCGTTCGGCATAAGAGTCGGCGGCACCTGCGGGGACGGTGGATATCAGCAGGTCGGGAGGGGGGCCGAGCGGGCCGTCGAAGGGGGCGAGGGTGACCTTCACGTCCAGGCGGCCCGCGGCCGCCAGCAGGCCGCCGGCCCGGGCCGGGTCGCGGGTGGCCACCGTCACCGCGCCGATCCCGAGCCCGCGGGCGGCGGCCAGGGCCGAGCAGGCGGTGGCGCCGGCGCCGAGGATCAGCACCGCTGCGCCCGCCGGGAGGGACGGGCCGGTCACCCCCTGCTCGGCGAGCGCGGCGATCATGCCCGGCACGTCGGTGTTGTGACCGTGCCGCCCACCGCCGGTGAAGATCACCGTGTTGGCGGCGCCGACCTCAGCGGCGAGCGGCTCGATCTGGTCGAGCAGCGGGAGCACGGCGCGCTTGAGCGGCATCGTCAGCGACAGCCCGGCCCAGCCGGGCCCGCAGCGGGCAAGCAGGCCGGGCAGGCCGTCCTCGTCGCACTCGATCGCCTCGTACGTCCAGCCGCGCAGGCCGAGCGCCTGGTAGGCGGCCCGGTGCAGGACCGGCGAGAGGGAATGCGCGATCGGTGAGCCGAGGACGGCGGCCTTCATGACCGGGAAGGTTAGCGTCCCTTGGCCAGATTGGCGGTCAGCTCAGCCTCAAACTGCTGGGCCACCGTGAAGCTGCTGGTGAACTTGGTCAGGCCGGTCTTGGGGTCGACGGTGACGAAGTAGAGCAGGTTGCCGTGGGCGGGCTTGAGCGCGGCCTGGATGGCGGCGTCACCGGGGCTGTCGATCGGGCCGGGCGGCAGGCCGGTGTTCAGGTAGGTGTTGTAGGCCGACTTCACCTTGGTCTGCGCGGAACTGGCCCGGATCCCGTACGTGTTCAGCGCGTACATCACGGTGCTGTCGAGCTGCAGCGGGATCTGCGGGCTGGAGTTCAGCCGGTTGTAGATCACTTCCGCGATCTTGGGGAAGTCCGCCGGGTTCCGGCCCTCGGCCTGGACCAGGCTCGCCACGATGATCACATCGCCCTGGGTGAGCTCGGCGTGAGCCGCGGCCGAGGGCAGGCTGATGCTGGCCGCCTCCATGTCGAACCGGGTGACCATCGACTGCAGCGTCTTGGTCGGGGGGGTGTTCGGCTGGACCTCGTAGGTCGCCGGGAACAGGTAGCCCTCCGGGCTGCCCTTGGCGAACGAGGGCAGGTTCAGCGCCTTGACGTCCCTGATCGCCTGCTGGTAGCCATGCGGGTTGCCGGTCTCCCGGCCCAGCGTCGCGATGATCCACGACAGCCGTTTGCCCTCGGGGATGGTGATCTTCGTCTGCACCCGGGACGACTGCTTGAGCAGCAGCCCGAACACCAGCGCCGCTTTCATGTGCTGGTGCACCCGGTAGTAGCCCGGCTCCAGCCCCGAGCCATGGCCGCTGTCCTTGGCCGCGTTGGTGAACGCCCGGGCGCTGGCGACCACGCCCGCCAGCTGCAGCCGCTGGCCGACCGCACTGGCCGTGTCGCCCGGGTAGATGCGCACCACCAGCGAGCCTGTGCCCGAGCCCGGGTAGTCGGGCGGGTGCAGGTAGGTGCGGTAGACGTAGAAGTAGCCACCGCCCGCCCCGATGAGCAGGCCCAGCAGTACCGTCAGCGCCAGCCAGGGCGCGACCCGGCGCATGCCGCGCTTGCGCTTGCCGCTCTTGCCGCCGCCCTTGCCCTTGCCCTTGCTCTTGCCCTTGCCCTTGCCCGAACGCCGGCCGCTGCGGGACGCGCCCCGCTCCCCCGGCCGGCTCTCGGCGCGGCGGCGGGTGTCAGTGCTCAGGCCGGGCAGGAAGGCGTCGTCGTCCTCGTAGTCGTCGTCCGCCCACTCATGCTCGTCCTCCACGTCCCCGTACCAGCCCCCGGCCTCAGGATAGCCATGATCGTCTCCCCGATCAGGGCGGCCGGCCGTGGTCTGTCCGTGGTCGGTGTAGGCGTCGTCGTCGGCCGGGTAGCCGCCACCTTCGGGGTACCCCGCGCGGCCCGCGGTGAACCGGTCGTCGCGGTAGGCCGGGTGCACGTGGCCCGTGCCGGTGTCGTCGAACCCGGCGCCGGCCGGGTAGTCGTGGCCGGCGGCGGGGAACCCGGTGCCGGTGTCGGGGTATCCCGCCTGGTATTCGGCCTCCTGATAGCCGCCGCCGTGGTCGTAGCCGCCCTCGGCGTAACCGGGGTAGCCGTAGCCGGCGTCCTCGTGGGAGTCCTGGTAGCCGCCGGCCTGGCCGTGGCCCGGGTAGCCGGCGTCGCCGCCGTCATCGGGATACCCGGGGTAGCGGTTGCCGTGATAGCCGTGCTCCTCGCCGCCACCGTCGGCGTAGCCGAACCCGGTCGCGGGCTCCGGCCAGTCCTGCTCCGGCGGCAGCGATGGCAGCGGGCCCGACGGGTGCCCGCCGCCCAGGTCAGCCGGGCCCAGCCGCGGCAGCGGGATGCCGGTGTCGTCGCCGGTCACCCGCTCCCAGGGCGGGACGGCCTCCGCCCACGGCGGCCCGGTCTGGCTGTCAGGGTCCTGCGAGATACGGGTGCTGCCGCGGGTGCGCCGGTACGGATCCTGATCGTGGCCGGCGGCGCGGTGGACGCGTGCCTGGTCATCGTCGGGCGGCTCGCCGTAGCCACCGGGCAGCCACGTCCCGTCGTCCCCGTACACCCCGTCTGAGTCCTGCCCGCCGTGGCGGCTCATCCACCTGCTCCGGGTGCGGGCCCAACGAGCTCACCCGCGGGCCGTCCCGTTGATCGCTCGGCGTCCAGTGCCCCCTGCAGGATCAGCGCCGCCGCCGCCTGGTCCACCACCGGGCGCCGCTCCCGCGCGCCCCGCCCGCCCCGGCGCAGCGCGTCATGGGCGATGACGGTGGTGAAGCGCTCGTCCACCAGGCGGACCGGGACCGGGGCCAGCGCCCGCGCCAGTGTGGCCGCGAATGCGCGGGCCTGTGCCGCGGCGGCACCCTCACGGCCGGACAGGCCGGTGGGAAGCCCGACGACGATCTCGATGGCCCCTTCCCCGGCGGCCAGCGCGGCCAGCGCATCTATATCGGCGTGACCCCGGCTGATGGTGGTGAGCGGGCTGGCCAGCAGGCCGTCAGGATCGCACCGCGCTATGCCGATCCGCGTCGATCCGATGTCGACGGCAAGCCGGATTCCGGTTCTCAACCACCAACTCCGTGCATTGTCCATCTCACATGCACGGGAGGTCTCATCAGCGCAACGGTACGGCTGCAGCACGATCTCACGCTACGCCACCAGGTCCCGCCATGTCTCTCACAACAGCCCGAACTGCACCAAATGCCTCGTCAACCGCCATGCCGGCCCGGTCGCCGAGCGGCGCGCCACCGCCCTGGGCGACGTCGTCGCGGCCGCCGCCGCCACCGCCGAGCTGGCCAGCGGCCGCACGGACCAGGCCCCCGGCGGCCAGGCCCTGCTCGCGGGCGCGGTCGTTGACCGCGACCACCACTGTCGGCCGGTCCGCCGGGATGCCGACCGTCATGACCACGGCCGGCCGGCCGGCGGGCATCCGCCCCCGCACGTCCAGCGCGAGCTTGCGGATCCCGTCGGCGGCGGTGCCGTCGGGCACCCGGTGGCCGACGAACGCCACCCCGCCGATGTCCTCCGCCCCGTCGGCGAGGCCAGCGGCCACCTCGAGCAGCTGTGCGGAGCGCAGCCGTTCCAGCTCGCGCTCGGCGTCACGGACCCGGGTCACCAGCGCCGCCACCCGTTCTGGCAGCTCCTCCCGGCGCGCCTTGAGCTGCTCGGAAAGCTGGCTGACCAGCACGCTCTCGGTTGCCAGGAAGCGGAACGCGTCCGTGCCCACCAGCGCCTCGACCCGGCGCACGCCCGAGCCGATGGACGACTCGCCGAGGATCTTGACCAGGCCCAGCTGCCCGGACCTGGCCACGTGGGTGCCGCCGCACAGCTCACGGGAGTAGTCGCCGACCTCCACCACCCGGACCTGGTCGCCGTACTTCTCGCCGAACAGCGCGATGGCGCCCATCGCCCGCGCCTCGTCGATCGGTGTCACGAAGGCGCGCACGTCCAGGTCGTTGATGAGGACGTTGTTGACCTCGGCCTCGGCGTCGCGCAGCACCGACGGCGGCACCGCACCGGCCGCGGTGAAGTCGAACCGGAGCCGGCCGGGCGCGTTCTCCGAGCCCGCCTGCGCCGCCGACTCCCCCAGCGCGCCGCGGAACGCGCGGTGCACCAGATGGGTCGCGGTGTGCGAGCGGGAGATCGCCCTTCTGCGCTCCACGTCGATCTCCGCCTGGGCCGGGGCGCCGACGGTGACCTCACCGGCCACCACCGTGCCCCGGTGCACGATCAGCCCGGGGACCGGGGTCTGGACGTCGCGTACCTCCACCTCGCCGCCCGCGCCAGCGCCTGACCCGCTGACCCGGATCACCCCGGAGTCGGCGAGCTGGCCGCCGCCCTCGGCGTAGAACGGGGTGCGGTCCAGCACCACCTCGACCTCGGTGCCCGCCCCCGCGGCGGCGACCGAGGCGCCGCCTACCAGCAGGCCGGTGACGGTGGCCTCCCCGGTCACCTGCTCGTACCCGGTGAACTCGGCCCGCCCGGACCGCTCGAGCAGCGCCGCGAACACCGAGATGTCGGCGTTGCCGGTCTTCTTGTCGATCGAGTCCTGCTTGGCCCGCTGGCGCTGCTGCGCCATCAGCCGCCGGAACCCCTCCTCGTCCACGGTCAGGCCCTGCTCGCTGGCCATCTCCAGGGTGAGGTCGATCGGGAACCCGTAGGTGTCGTGCAGCTGGAAGGCCTGGCCGCCGGCCAGGGCGCTGCCGCCGCGGCGCCGGATCTCGCCCACCGCCGCGTCGAAGATGGCCGACCCGGTGCGCAGCGTGGCGCTGAACGCCGCCTCCTCCGCGTCGATCACCCCGTGGATGCGGGGCGCGTCGCGCTGGAGTTCGGGGAACTGCTCGCCAAGCGCCCCGATCGCGGTGGCGGTGAGCTCATGCAGGTAGCGCTCGTCCTCGCCGCCCCGCCGGGACCCGGCGCCGCCCCGCTGGCCGCCGGCCAGCAGCCGCAGGTTGCGGATGCTGCGGCGCAGGATCCGGCGCAGCACGTAGCCGCGCGACTCGTTGGCGGGCAGCACCCCGTCGGACACCAGCATGACCGCGGTGCGGACGTGGTCGGCGACCACCCGCAGCGCCACGTCGCTGCGGTGGTCCCGGCCGTACTGCTGCTCGGTCAGCTCGGCGGCCCGGTCGAGCACCTTCCACATGGTGTCGACCTCATAGATGTTGTCGACGCCCTGCAGGATGGCCGCCATCCGCTCCAGGCCCATCCCGGTGTCGATGTTCCGCGACGGCAGCTCGCCCTGGACGTCGAAGTCGTCCTTGCGGCGGACCGCGCTGAGCATGTACTGCATGAAGACGAGGTTCCAGACCTCCAGGTAACGGTCCTCGTCCGCCTCCGGGCCACCCTCGCGCCCGTACTCGGGCCCGCGGTCGTAGTAGATCTCCGAGCAGGGGCCGCCGGGGCCGGGGACACCCATGTGCCAGTAGTTGTCATTGAGGCCGCGGCGCTGGATGCGGCTGTCGGGCAGGCCGACCTCCTTGCGCCAGATGTCGGCCGCCTCGTCGTCCTCAAGGTAGACGGTGGCCCACAGCCGGTCCTCCGGGAAGCCGAACCCGCCCTCGCTCTCGGGCCGCGTCAGCAGCTCCCAGGCGTAGGGGATCGCGTTCTCCTTGAAGTAACCGCCGAACGAGAAGTTGCCCAGCATCTGGAAGAACGTCGCGTGCCGGGTGGTCTGGCCCACGCACTCGATGTCGGGCGTGCGGACACATTTTTGCGCGCTGGTCGCCAGCGTGAACGGTGGCGCCTGCTGGCCGAGGAAATAGGGCTTGAACGGCTGCATTCCCGCGTTCACCAGCAGCAGGGTGGGGTCCTCGGCGATCAGGCTGGCCGAGGGCACCACGGTGTGCCCGCGCTGGGAGAAATAGGCCAGGAAGCGGCGGACGATCTCTGCCGACTCCATCAGCTGCCATCCTTCGTGTGGTCCGTCGTCGTGCCGGGATGCCGTTCAAGATAAAGCTGCATGCCTTCGCGGATGTCGACCGCGAAGCGGGCGAGCCCCCGGGCCCGCACCGCGGGCGAGGCAGCGCGGGCCAGAGCGGTCAGCCGCCGGTAGCCGGCCACGCCGAGCACGGCACCGAGCCCGAGCCAGAACAGCCGCCGGATCATGGTGCCCCCTCCTCCCGCCGGCCGTTCAGGGCGGGCCGCAGCCCGCGCGGCAGCACCCGCGCCCTGACCGCGGGGAGCCTGCGGTGATCGCTGGCCCGGCGCATCCACAGCGCCCGGTTGACCCCGTAGGCGAGTGCGGCGATCTTGGCGACCGGCGAGCCGGCGCTGCTGGCGATCAGCCGGGCCAGCGGCGCCAGCGCCGCCACCCGCCCGGTCAGCTCCGCCATGCTGGCGGTGACCTCATCCATGCTCGCGGTGATGGCGTCGGTCTTGATGAGCTGCTCGTTCGCCCGGTCGATGGTGGCACTGGCGCGTTCGATGAGCGCGTCCTGCCGCTCGCGCAGGCCAGCCACGGCCGCGGTGGTCTCCGATACCAGCCGCGCGGTCTTCACCATCACATACACCGCGGCGCACACCCCGACGACCCAGAACGCCGCGGCGACGATGACCGCCACCCAGACCGCGTTCAGCATTGTCCTGCTCCTTCAGAGCTTTCCCACCCGGGCAGATCATGTTCACCGAGCCCCTGCCCGACCCTACCGTGCGCGTGACGGCCCGGCGTCAGCCTTCCGGGGCCTGGCGGGCGCGGGCGAGGATGGCCCGGATCCGCTCGGCCCGGTCGGCGTAGCGGGCCTCGGCCCCGTGCTGGGACGGCTGGTAGTACTCGCGGCCGGCCAGGCCGTCGGGGGCGTACTGCTGTGCGACGACGCCGTCGGGAGAGTCGTGCGGGTACTCGTATCCCTGGCCGTGACCGAGCCGGGCCGACCCCGGGTAGTGCGCGTCGCGCAGATGGGCGGGGACCGGGCCGGACAGGCCGGCCCGCACGTCGGCGGCGGCCGCGCCGATCGCCTTGATCACGGCGTTGGACTTGGGTGCCAGTGCCAGATAGATGGTGGCCTGGGCGAGGTTGAGCCTGGCCTCGGGCAGGCCGACGAGCTCGACCGCCTGCGCGGCCGCGACCGCCGCCAGCAGCGCGCCCGGGTCGGCCAGCCCGATGTCCTCGCTGGCGTGCACGATCAGCCGCCGGGCGATGTAGCGGGGGTCCTCCCCCGCCTCGATCATCCGGGCCAGGTAGTGCAGCGCCGCGTCGGCGTCGCTGCCCCGGATGCTCTTGATGAACGCGCTGATCACGTCGTAGTGCTGGTCGCCGCCGCGGTCGTAGCGCACGGCGGCCCGGTCCACCGCCTTCTCCAGGACGTCCAGGCCGATCTCGGTGCCGGCCGGCTGGCCGAGGGCGGCCGACTCCAGGTAGGTCAGGGCCCGCCGGGCGTCCCCGCCGGCCAGCAGGACCAGGTGCGCGGCGGCGTCGGCGGCCAGGGTGACCGAGCCGCCCAGCCCGCGCTCGCTGGCCAGCGCGCGGGCGATCACCTGCGCCATGTCGTCGTCGCTGAGCGGCTCCAGGGTGAGCAGCAGCGAGCGGGACAGCAGCGGCCCGACCACGGAGAAGAACGGGTTCTCGGTGGTGGCGCCGATGAACGACACCCAGCGGTTCTCCACCGCTGGCAGCAGGGCGTCCTGCTGCGCCTTGTTGAACCGGTGCACCTCGTCGATGAACAGGATGGTCTGGGCGCCGGTCAGGCCCAGCTCCCGGCGGGCCGCGTCGATGGCCGCCCGCACGTCCTTCACCCCGGCGGTGACCGCCGACAGCTCGGTGAAACGCCGGCTGGTCACCTCGCTGACGACGTGGGCAAGGGTGGTCTTCCCGGTTCCCGGCGGCCCCCACAGCACCAGCGACATGGCAGCGTCGTGATCGGCCAGCTTGCGGAACGGGGTGCCGGGGCCGGTCAGGTGCCGCTGGCCGACCACCTCGTCCAGGGTGTGCGGGCGCATCCGCACCGCCAGCGGGGCGGCAGCCCGCGCCGCCTCTTCGCCGGCCGCGTCGAAGAGGCTGTC
>DATKRG010000194.1:0-10829 GCA_035532275.1 Streptosporangiaceae bacterium
GGAGCCGGATCAGGCAGCGGCGTGGCTGGTCAGCTGCTGGTAGAGGGCCAGCGCCGCCTCGACGGCGTCGTCCGGCGTGGGCAGCGCCGCGGCCCGGGCGGCCGCCGCCGCGCTGAGCCGGCCAGCCAGGGCCGGATCGCCGAGCACCGACAGCACCGCGCTGGCCAGCGCGTCCGGGTCCCCGGGCGGGACCAGGACCGCCGCGTCCTCCCCGGTGAGGTCCGGGATGCCGCCGGTGCGGGAGGCGACCAGCGGGCGGCCAGCGCGCAGCGCCTCCTGCACGAGCAGCGGCTGCCCCTCCCAGACCGAGGGCACGGCCACCACTGCGGCGCTGGCCAGCAGGGCGGGCACGTCGTCGCGCTGGCCGAGGAAGCGCATCGCGATGCCGCTGGCGTCCGCCTGCGCGCGCAGGGCCTGGTCCAGCGGTCCCTGGCCGGCCAGGGCGAGGACCGGGCACGGGTCGCTGTCCTGCCAGCGGGCGGCGGCGGCCAGCAGGGTGCCGAACCCCTTCTGCGCCGCGAGCCTGCCCACCGCC
The DNA here is from genome assembly GCA_035532275.1 of Streptosporangiaceae bacterium. Taxonomy (GTDB): domain Bacteria; phylum Actinomycetota; class Actinomycetes; order Streptosporangiales; family Streptosporangiaceae; genus UBA9676. The sequence continues at coordinate 536 of DATKRG010000194.1, forward strand.
AGCACCACCGGGTGGCTGCCCGCCCCGAGCTCGGCTCGCACCGCCGCCACCGCCTGGGCATCCGGCTCCCTGGCCGGCGGGGCTGGCACGATCGCCCGGCTGACCGCGGCGGCGCCCAGCCGCCGCATCCGCACGGCCAGGTCGCCGGACACGCAGGCCACCGCGCCGGCCCGGTGGGCGACGATCCGCTCCAGCAGCGCGTAGACGGCTCGGGCGGTGCCGCTGCCAGGCGGGGCGTTATGCACGGTGACGGCCAGCGGGCACCGGCGGCCACCCATCAGCGCCAGCGCCGCGAACGCCCCGGCGCGCAGCCCATGGGCGTGCACCACGTCCGGGGTGGCGCGGCTGAGCAGCCGCCGCAGCCGCAGCACGGCCGCGGCGTCGCGGGCTGGCCGCGGCCGGTCAGCGATCTCGACCGGGACCACGGTGACGCCGGCCGGCCTGGGCCCGGGGAAGAGCCGCCGCCCGGTCTGCGCCGGGCCGTACACGGTCACCGTCGCGCCACGGCCCGCACAGCCGCGCGCCAGCATCGCCAGGTGCTCACCGGTACCGCCGCCCACGGTCCCCACCACGTAGGCGACCCGCATCCCGGCCCGCCCCGGCTGCGGGCCGCTCACCGCGCGATCCGCGCCCGCGCCCGCGCGGCCAGCACCCGCAGTTCCCCGCCGTCCCCCACCAGCACGATGGCGCCGAACGCAGCAGCCGCCGCAGCGCAGGCCAGCACCGCGACGCCTGCGTTCGGGAAGAACCCGGCCACCGGCAGCCCGGCCGACACCCCGGTGCCAGCCGCCGCTCCGGCCAGTGCCCCTGCCAGCCCAGCCAGCGCCGCCCGCCCCGACCCGGCCAGGGCAGCCGGCCCCCGGGCCGCCCGGACCGCGGCCAGCAGCGCGATCCCGGCCACGGTCAGGCCGACGGTGTTGCCCATCGCCAGCACCGGCACCACCCAGCGGTGCGGGACGGCCGGCACGGCGGCCAGATCGGTCACGATCACCAGCAGCCAGCCGGCCACCAGGGCGATCGCGGCTACCCGGCTGCGCTGATAGGCGAACAGCACCCGGGACAGGTTCGCGGCCAGGCCGTAGCCGACCAGCCCGGGTGCGAACGCGGCGAAGGCAATGGCCAGCTCCCTGGCCTGGACCGGCCCGGACGGCGCGAACAGCCGGGACGCCGGGATGGCAGCCCCGGCCAGCAGGGCCGCACCGAGCCAGGAGACGAGCATCACCGCCCGGGTGGAGGAGGCGGCGGTCTGGTCGAAGGCGCCGCCCTCCCTGGCGGACAGCACCGGGAACGCACTGGTCGCGATGGGGACCGCCAGCACCGCGTACGGGACGAAGAACATCTGCCAGCCATAGTTGTAGAGCACCAGCGCGCCCCCGCCGCCATGGCCGTTGGCCAGCACGATCACCACGGCCAGGGAGATGTCCTGGGCGATCACGACGGCCACCCCCACCGCCGCCAGGCCACGCACCCGCCGCGCCACGCCAGCCGGGAACCGCAGCACCGGGCGCAGCCGCAGCCGCAGCCGAAGGGCGGGCACCAGCGCGGTGATGGTGAGCGCCGCCACCCCGGCGGTCGTGCCGACCGACAGCACCAGTTCGGCGGGCAGCGGCAGCGTGGCCACGTCCTGCCGGGAGCCGGCCCCGAGCGGCACGAAGGCCAGGTAGGCGGCCATCACCACCAGGCTGGACACCACCGGCGCGAGCGCTGGCGCGGTGAAACGGCGGTGCGCCTGCAAGATCCCGTACAGGACCACCGCCAGGCCGTAGAGCAGTATCTGCGGGGCGAAGACCGCCAGCATCCGGGTGCTGAGGCTCTGCATGGCGCCCTGCTGGCATCCGGGGCTGCCGGCCAGGAGCAGCGAGGTGACCGGGCCGGCGACCAGGACCAGGACCAGGCTGACCGGGGCGAGCAGGAGCACCGTCCACGTCAGCAGCGCGGAGGCCGTCTGGCTGGTTTCGGCGTCGGCCTGGGCCGCGTCCGCCGTGCCCGCCATTCCTGCTGTGCCTGCTCTGCCTGCCGTGCTGCCATCGCTGGCCGGGCTGGCGCTGGTGCCGCCCGTGGCGCCCCGCTGCCTGGCCACCGGCACCGGGCCGGCCGCGGCGGGTTCGGCCCGGCGGGCGGCCACGCCGGCCATGACCGGTATCACCGCACTGGTGAGGGCGCCGCCGAGGACGATGTCGTAGACGATGTTCGGCACCTGGTTGGCGGTGGCGTACGCGGTGCCCAGGCAGTGGCTGCCGATGGTGTGCGCGAAGACCAGCTGGCGGCCGAACCCGATGGCCCGGGCGACGACCGTGATCCCCCCAATGAGCAGGGCCGCCCGCCCGATCCCCCGGCCCGCCTGCCGCAGCGGCCCCGGTTCGGTCGCCGTGGCCGGAGGGCCGGTCACGGCGAGATGGCGTCGGCGGCAGGCTGCTCGGCGGAGTCCGCTGGGGGGGCGGGCCAGACCAGCCGGACCGGCCGGCCACCGCCCCCGGGCGAGCCACCGCCCCCGGGCGAGCCACCGCCCCCGGGTGAGCCACCGCTCCCGGGTGAGCCACCGCTCCCGGGCGAGCTCCCGCCGCCGGGCTTGCCGGCCGCCGGCCGCCGGCCGAGCATGTCCAGCCGGCGCAGCGCCGGTGTCCGCTCGATCACCGCGGTGAAGCTGACCACCTCGCTGGCCGCGGTCAGGCCCACGATCGCGGCCAGCAGGCCGGCCCTGGCGGGCCGGGGCAGGCTCGCGGCCGCACCCGCGCCGAGCATGGCACCGAGGGCGTTCGCGCCCGCGTCGCCGAGCATGGCCCGCTCCCCCAGATCCTCGGGGAGCAGGGCCAGCGCCGCGCCGATCGGGCCGGCCGCCACCGCTCCTGGCGCCCGGCCGCGGTGCCCGCCGTCCCGCCCGGCCGCCGCCAGCAGCGCGCCGCCCGCCAGGGCCACCTTGATGGCACGGCCCGGGCGCAGATCGAACAGGTTGAGCAGGTTGGCGGCGCCCGCGGTGAGCCCGGCGTTGATGATCACATCGGCGGCCGGCCCGCCGGCCAGTGCCGCCGCCACCAGCCCGGTCGCGCCGATCCCGCCGATCTTCACCGCGCCGGTGGTTACCTCACCCCTGGCCAGGGCGCCCAGGTGGCCGCGGAAACCGCGCCGGTCACCGCTGCCGGCCAGATCGTCATAGCCACCGAACGCGGCCGCCCCGGCCGCGGCCGCCACCAGCGCGGCCCTGGTCCGTGGTGGCAGACCCGGGGCCAGTGCGGCTGCCACCGCCGCGCCGAGCGCCACGGCCGGGCCTTCCAGCAGCGTGACCGGCTCGCCGCGGTGGTTGGTCCGGGACCAGACGGCCTCCCCGCCCGGCGGCCGGCGGCGCAGCGCGCCGTAGGCGGCGCGGGCCGTGCCCGCGGCCAGGCCGGCCGCTGCCGCGGCACCGGCGGCCCGGGCCAGATGCCCCCGGCGGCGGCTCATGACTTGCCCGCCTTGGCCGCGGTCCTGGCAGCGTGCGGGTGGCGGTGGCCGGTCGCAGCCCGCAAGCTGGCCGTGGGCGAGGCCGACGGGGTAGGCGCCGGGCTGGGGCCCGCCGTAGTGGAGGCGGCGCCGTAGCTGCCGCTGATCCCGCGCAGCTGCTCATAGAGGGCCTGGACCACCACGATCTGCCCGATCGTGTAGTCAGCATCGTCCACGCTGGACAGGTGACCCGCGCGGCCTTGCGCCCGCATGACGTTGATGGCGCTGCCCAGGCCCGATCCCTGCGAAGTCCCGGCCACGACGGTGCCCTGGCCGGCCTGATCCAGCTCCTGGGCCAGCGTGACCAGCCCCTGGCTGACCGGGTTGGAGCCGCTCGTGGACTGCGGGGTCGCCGGGATCACCACGACAGCAAGCGTGGCACGGGCGTTGGGGTGGCCGGCGATGTTCAGGAAACCTCCGGCGCCGAATCCGTTCAGCTGCGCCGCGCTGGCGCTGTCCCGCTGCCCCGCCACCGGCTGCCCGGGACCGTCCCTGGTCAGGATGGCACTCGCCACGACCTCGCTCGCCTGGGCGACCGGCGTGCCGGTGAGGGTCGTCCCCGGTGTCGCGAGGCGCTGCGCCAGCAGGCCCAGTTGCTCCTGGGTGGCGGAACTGGCGTCGAAGAACCTGGCCTGGAGCTGAACCTGGCCGCTGATGGTGGCTCCGGCTTCGGTCAGCGCCTGGCTGACCCCGGCGATGACCTGGCCGGAGGCACCGGGGCCGTCCACCAGCACCACCCGCTGGCCCGCCAGCAGCTGGTGCAGCAGCAGGGGGGCGGACGCCTGCGCGAACTGGTCGTTGCTGCCGACCTGCTGCTCAAGCTGGCTCACACGCGCCCGCAGCCCGATGATCTGCTGGTATTCCTGCTGCGAGGTCTTGTCCAGCACCCCGACCGTGGACGGCTGGAGCGCCGTCGCGCCCAGCACGATCCCCAGGCCCAGGGCCAGGAAGACCGCCACGATGGAAACCAGGTGATAGCGGAAATCGATCATCGGATCTAACGATTTAGAGGAAGCCGGCCAGCCAGTACCTGGCCGCATCCCACTGGGCGCTGAGATAGCGAAGGAGGATCCGCCCGGCGGGTGACACAGCCATCGCCACGAGGATAGTGGCAGAAGCGGCCAGCACGAGCACGAGCAGCGCCCAGCCGGAGACCCGCGGCCGGTACAGCCGGCTCACACCCTTGGCGTCCACCAGCTTCCCGCCGACCCGCAGCCGGGTCAGGAACGTGCTGGAGTAGCCCGACCTGCCCTTGTCGAGGAACTCGTCCAGAGTGTTGTGGGTGCCGACGGCGACGATCAGGGACGCCCCCTTCTCGTCGGCCATCAGCAGGGCGATGTCCTCACTGGTTCCCGGCCCCGGGAGGATCACCGACGGCAGGCCGAGCCGCTGCACCCGGGCCAGCCCTGGCGCCTGGCCGTCCGGGTAGGCGTGCACCACCAGTTCGGCACCGCAGAGCAGCCCGTGATCCGACACCGAGTCCATGTCGCCGACGATCAAGTTCGGCCGGTACCCGGCCTCGAGCAGGGCGTCGGCGCCGCCATCCACACCGATCATCAGCGGCTTGAACTCCCGGATATAGGAGCGCAGCGCGGCCAGGTCCTCGCGGTGGTGGTAGCCCCTGACCACGACCAGCACGTGCCGGTCCTCGATCCGGGTGCGCAGTTCGGGCGCGATGATCCCGTCGATGAGCAGCTCGCCCTCGCGGGTCATGAAGTCCAGCGTGTTGGCGACGAACGCCTGCAGCTGGTCGGCGATCCCGGCCTTGGCCTCGGCCATCGCCGCCGCGACCGACTCGGTGGTCTGCAGCCGGCCTTTGGCGACGACCTCGTCCCCCGCGTACAGGGTCTCACCGTGCAGCCGGACGATCATTCCCTCGGTGACGCGGGCGAAGACATCCGGGCCTGCGTCGTCGACGAGCGGGATACCGGCCTTCACCAGCAGCGCCGGCCCGTGGTTGGGATACCGGCCGCTGATACTGGCGGCCGCGTTCACCACCGCAGCGACCTGGCGCCGGATGAGGGCGTCAGCGCTGATCCGGTCCAGATCCACATGATCGATGATGGCGATCTCGCCGGGGCACAGCCGCTTGGTGAGGTTCTTGGTGCGCTGGTCCAGCCGGGCCACCCCGACCACACCGGGCAGGTCGTCGAGCCTGATCCGGTGCTTCACGGGGAGCTTGAGGAACTGGGCCATTGTCAGCTATCCTGCCAGACCGCCAGCGCGCTCGTTGCCACACAGATCATCCCGGGCCAGCCGTTACCGCAGCTAGCGCCAGCGCGGGAGGAACCCCCAGCGGCCCGGCCACGGGCCGGGGACACCGTGGTCAGGACCGGCCCGGCCGGCCCGCCCCGGCCGTCTGCGCCTCGGCCCGTTCCGCCGCGGCCGCCGCGAGCAGCTCTCCCGCGTGCGCGCGGCCGAACTCCGAGTCCTCCAGGCCCGCCAGCATCCGCGACAGCTCGGTGACCCGGCCCGCCCCGTCCAGCCGGGTGACACCGCTGCGGGTGACCGAGCCGTCGCCCGACTTCTCCACCACCAGATGGGTGTCGGCGAACGCGGCCACCTGCGGCAGGTGGGTGACGACGATGACCTGGGCGAGGCGGGCCAGACGGGCCAGGCGCCGCCCGATCTCCACCGCGGCCTTGCCGCCCACCCCGGCATCCACCTCGTCGAACACGAACGTGGGCACCGGGTCGGCGCCGGCGAACACAACCTCGATCGCCAGCATCACGCGGGACAGCTCACCGCCCGAGGCGCCCTTGCTCAGCGGCAGCGAGGGGGCGCCCGGGTGCGCCGCCAGCCGGATCTCGACCTCGTCCGCGCCGTGCGGGCCGAGCTCGCTGGCCTCGGTGATCGCCACGGTCAGCCGCGCATGCGGCATGGCGAGGGCGGTGAGCTCAGCGGTGACGTCGGTGGCGAACTCCTGCGCCGCTGCCCGCCGCAGCTCCGTCAGCCGCCCGGCCAGCTCGCGGACGGTCCCGGCCAGCTCGGCTTCCTGCGCGGCCAGGCCGCTGACCCGGCCGTCGTCGCCGTCCAGCTCGGCAAGCCGCTTCCCGGCCTGGCTGGCCCAGGCCAGCACCCCGGACAGGCCCGGCACCGCCGGGCCGGCGTCCGGCCCGGCCTCGGCGCCAGCCTCCGGGCCGGCCGCAGGCGCAGGCGCGGCGGCAAGCCCGCCATAGGCACGGATCAGCCGGCTCAGCTCGGCGCGGCGTTCCTGCACAGCGGCCAGCCGGGCCGGGTCGGAGTCCACTGACTGCACGTAGGAGGCCAGCTCGGCAGCGACGTCGGAGACCAGGTAGGCGGCCTCGGACAGCCGCCCCGCCAGCCCGGCCAGCGCCGGGTCGTAGCCGGCCACAGCCTCCAGTGCCTGCCGTGCCCCGGCCATCAGGCTGACCGCGTCCGCGGCCTGGAACGACCCGCTGGACGGGTCGCCGAGCAGCGCCTCATGCGCGGTGGTCGCGGCCGCGTGCAGGGCGTCGGCGTGGGCGAGCCGGTCGTCCTCGGCCAGCAGCAGGGCGTCCTCGCCTTCGGCCGGCTCGGCCCGCTCGATGTCGGCCAGCCCGCGGCGCAGCTCCTCCGCCTCGGCCGCCCGCTGCCTCGCCAGCCCGGTCAGCTCGTCGAGCTCGGCCCGGACCTCGCGATGACGCTGGTAGGCGCGCTGGTAGTCGGTCAGGACGGCGTGCAGCGCGGGCCCGGCGAACCGGTCCAGCGCCTGCCGCTGCCTACCCGGGCGCAGCAGCTGCTGGTGGTCGGCCTGGCCGTGCACGGCAACCAGGTCGTCGGCCAGGTAGGTGAGCAGCGAGACCGGCACCGACCGGCCGCCGGCGAAGGCCCGGGACCGGCCTTCGGCCGACACGGACCGGCTGACGATCAGCACTCCGCCGTCGTCGTCGAGTTCCCCGCCCGCCTCCATCACCTGCTGGGCCACCCGGCCATCGGCGTCGACACGGAGCCTGCCCTCGACCGTGGCCCGTTCCGCGCCGGGGCGCACCCGGGCCGGGTCGGCCCGGCCCCCGAACATCAGCCCGAGACCGGTCACCACCATGGTCTTGCCCGCCCCGGTCTCGCCGGTGACGACGGTGAACCCCCGGGAGAGCTCCAGGACGGCGTCCTCGATAACGCCAAGGGCGGTGATGCGGACTTCCTCAAGCACCGGCGTCCTCCTCTCGCCCGGCCGCCGGCCGCCGCCGGGTGGCCGGGCGCCCGCGCCAGCCCGTCACAGGCAGGCCGAACTTGGCGACCAGCCGGTCGGTGAACCGTGCCCCGCCAGCCTGTTCCCCACCGCCCAGCCGGGCCAGAAGCACCGGCTCGGCACCCCGGCGCACCTCGAGCCGCGCCCCGGGTGGCAGATCGACGCTACGCCGCCCATCGCACCACAGAACGCCCGCCGCCGTCTCGGTTTGGCCGCCGACCCGCTGGCGGAACTCGCCGCCCGACACACCGATCACCTCCACCGCGAGCACCGACCGCGGGGAGACCACCATCGCCCCCGCGAACAGCGCGTGGGCGCTGATCGGCACCAGCAGCAGGGCCTCCACCTCCGGCCAGACGATCGGGCCGCCGGCCGAGAACGCGTACGCGGTCGACCCGGTCGGGGTCGCGCAGACCACGCCGTCGCATGCCCACCGCGAGAGCGGGCGGCCGTCGATCTCGGTCACCACCTCGATCATCCGCTCCCGGGCGACCTTCTCCACGCTTGCCTCGTTAAGCGCCCAGGTGGTAGCGGTAACCAACCCGTCCTGGCGGACCGTCACGTCGACCGTCATCCGCTCCTCGACCGTGTACTGGTGCTCCACCACCTGGTCCACCGCGCCGGCCAGGTCGTCCGGCTCAGCCTCGGCGAGGAAGCCGACGTGGCCGAGGTTGACGCCGAGCAGGGGCGCACCGGCGGGCCGCGCCATCTCGGCTGCCCGCAGCAGCGTGCCGTCGCCACCGAGGACGATCACCATCTCGGCGTCCCGGGCCGCTTCCGGGGTGGCCGGCACCACATCCGCCCCGGCGCAGCGAAGGTTGGCCGCTTCCGGCCCGAGGATGCGCACGGCGACCCCAGCGGCGGTGAGCCGGTCCACCACCAGCCGGGCGCTGCGCAGGGCGGCTGGCCGCCCGACATGGGCGATCACCAGCACGGTGCGCTTGACGTTCACTGCGGTCCCTCCGCGACGACCTGCTCCAGGCGGCTGTGATCGAGCGCCGGCGCGTCCCGGGTCAGCCAGAGGAAATATTCCACGTTGCCGGCCGGGCCGGGCAGCGGGCTGGCGGCCACACCGGCCACGCCGAGGCCCAGCGTGGCGGCGGCCGCGGCCACCGACCCGACGGCCCCGGCCCTCAGCTGCGGGTCCCGGACCACGCCGCCGGACCCCACCCGGCCCTTGCCGACCTCGAACTGCGGCTTGACCAACAGCAGGAAATCGGCATCGGGGCCTGCGCACGCCACCAGCGCGGGCAGCACCAGCGTCAGCGAGATGAAGGACAGGTCGGCGGTCACCAGGCCGGGCGCCGGGGCCACCTGCTCGGGCGTGAGCTGGCGCACATTCACCCGGTCCAGCACCGTGACCCGCCCATCGGTCCGCAGCGCCCAGGCCAGCTGGCCGTAACCGACATCCACCGCGACCACATGCGCCGCACCGGCGCGGAGCAGGACGTCGGTGAAACCACCGGTGGAAGCCCCGGCGTCCAGGCATCTGCGGCCGGCGACCCGCAGCTCCGGGAAGGCCGCCAGTGCCCCGGCCAGTTTCGTGCCGCCGCGGGACGCGAACTCCCCGCCGCGCCCGGCCGCCCGGACCAGGATCGGGTCTTCGGCCGCCACCTGGGTGGCTGGCTTGCCGGCGGCCTGGCCCGCCACCAGTACGCGACCATCGGCGACCAGGCTCGCCGCCTGCTCACGGGAACGGGCCAGCCCTCGCCGGACCAGTTCGGCGTCGAGCCGTCTGCGGGCGCCCATCCGCTGTCCCGGGCCGTTCAGATACCTGGCCGGCCCGGGCTGTCTTCCGGTGCTGGCCGATCCCGCACGTCCAGGTCCCCGAGTGCCTCGGCGAGCCGCTGATGCACATGCTCGAAGACCGGCGGGTGCTCGGCGGCCGGCAGCCCGGCCAGGTCGCCCAGCCGGGCGACGGCCTCGTCCACCCGCGCATCACCCGTGGTGGGCTGTGGGCCGGCGGGCTGTGGGCCGGCCGGCTCGGGCAGGCCCGGGCCGCCCGTACTCGGTTCCGGCTCCGTCACGGTGCTCTCCTCACGTCGTTCGGCCTCCGATGGCCGCCCCCGGCGCCGCTGCCTTCTGCAGGAAACGCTACCGTCCCTCAGGGGCAGGACGGCGCAACACATGGCCGCGGCAGCCTGTTGCGGGACAGACAGACCGGCGCCGTTCAGTGGCCAGCTACCCCGGTCCAGGCGCGTGACCGGCGAGGACAGGTATCGGTCTGACACCATGGCGGTGGAAGGGATGTCTAAAATTGGGCAATGGGCACAGGGGAAGCGAGGTGTTTCATGGCAAGTGCTGAGGACTGCCGCAAGGCGCTCGAAAGCCTCACAGGCCGGATCCTGAACATGGATCCTGCTGACCGCGCTACCCACCTCGTGGAACGCGAGATCAGCTGCAAGGTGGACGACCTCGGCGTGACATTCGTGACCCGGCTCGGGCCCGACGGCGTCGCCCCGGTCACCCTTGCCAACGGCTCGAGCGGCCAGGCCCAGGTCAGGTTCACCACCAAGAGCGAGGACCTGCTGGCCATCGCCGAGGACCCGGGCAGCTTCGCGCGGGCCTGGCTCAGCGGCCGCCTGAAGATCGAGGCCAGCGTGCTCGACCTCTTCCGCCTCCGCA